>JALUWH010000134.1 GCA_027019685.1 Ghiorsea sp.
ATTACGCAAGGTTGCAGATAGTGAGCCGCCAAATAAGCTCAAACCCCACCAACGCGCAGAATTACCCAAATGGATATATGCCGCTTGGCGTGATGCTTGGGGAGCAGATGTAGTGCAAGCCATGATGCAGGCCTGTAAACAACCCGCAGACTTATGTATTGCAGTATTCAAACATCGAGAAGAATGGATAAATAAAGCAGCACAACAAGGCTTTACTGTTCGCCAAGGTGAACTGTCGCCCTATGCTGTGTTGTTGGCTGCAAACACCAATGTATCCCAATTACCTGGTTATACCCAAGGTAAATTTACCGTGATTGACCAAGCCGCCCAAGCCGCCACCTTGCCACTCACTTTAACCCATGAAACAGGACATGTTTTGGATATTTGTGCAGCCCCTGGTGGTAAAACAGCTATGCTTGCCAAGCGTTTTCCTAAAGCACAAGTCACTGCCATTGAATTAAACCCCAAACGTATCCCACGTTTACAAGAAAACTTAAATCGTTTAAACCTCAAAAATGTTGAGATTGTTCAAGCCGATGCCAACACTTTACCGTATGCCAACAATAGCATTGATGCCATTTTACTGGATGCTCCCTGCTCAGCATCTGGCACATTACGCAGACACCCTGATGCTAAATTTTTGCATGATAAGGAAAGTATGATTCAAGCATCAAAATTACAAACTGCCTTACTCAAAGAATCATTGAGAGTGCTCAAAGTGGGTGGTACTTTGGTCTATGCCGTTTGCTCCATTCACCCCCAAGAAAATGAGGCTGTGGTCAATCAATTTAAGAGTGTGCAAAGTACGCAACGTTTACTACCAAGTGACAGTCATGATGGCTTCTTTTTTGCGCAAATCATCAAACAAGAGGAATCGGTATGAGCCGCATCGAATATAAAATAAACGCCAAAGTATCAGTAAAACAATTTATTAACCTGCTGCAAACATCATCACTGGGTGAACGCAGACCCATTCATGATCAAACATGTCTCAAAGGCATGTTAGACAACAGTAATTTAATCATTTCAGCTTGGTCTGAACATAAACTTATCGGTATAGCCCGCTCAGTTACGGATTTCCACTACGCTTGCTATCTTTCAGACCTTGCAGTTGATACGCATTTCCAAAAGCAAGGTATTGGCAAGAAATTACAAGCTTTAACCCAAGAACAATTAGGCTCTCAATGTAAAATTATCTTGATTTCAGCACCTGCTGCCCATGATTATTATAAGAAACTTGGGTTTACAAACAATGAACGTTGTTGGGTTCTCAATCGTAACCAACGAATCAAGGAAATATCATGAAAATTGTTAGTTGGAATGTAAACTCTTTAAATGTGCGCTTACCGCACGTCTTGGATTATTTAAAAGAACATCAACCTGATGTTCTAGCTTTGCAGGAAACCAAACAAACCGATGATAAGTTTCCCAAAGATGATATCGAAGCCGCAGGTTATCATGTCGCCTTTCAGGGGCAAAAAACATACAATGGTGTTGCCATCATAAGTAAACACCCGCTTGAAGATATAAGCTTTGATATTCCCAACTTGGATGACCCACAAAAACGTGTCATTGCAGCCACCATTCAAGGCATTCGTATCATTGATATTTATTTGCCCAATGGTCAGGAAGTTGGCTCTGAAAAATATGCTTATAAAATGAAATGGATAAACGCACTCAAAACTTATGTACAAGATGAACTCAAAACACATGAAAAATTGGTCTTATTAGGCGACTACAATATTGCACCTGCCGATATTGATATTCATGACCCCGACCGCTGGCAAGGTAAAATTATGTGCTCTGATGAAGAACGCGCGCATTACCAAGACTTATTAAACATGGGTTTACACGATAGTTTGCGTGAGCTACATCCAGATGAACCTATGTTTTCGTGGTGGGACTATAGAGCCAACGCTTTTAGACGGAAATGGGGCATTCGTATCGACCATTTATTGGTGACTTCAAATATCCAAGTGCTTGATGGTGGTATTCACGCTGAAGAACGCGCCAAAGAGCGCCCATCTGACCATGCACCTGCTTGGATTGAAATTAAAGACTGATTGCTTTAACCTACCGACACAAAGGAGTTTGCCATGTCCAAAGTATTTTTATCAATCCTGCTATTGAGCAGCTTAACCCTTATCACTGCCTGTTCAGGCAAAAAAGAAGTTAGCCAAGAGCCTGAAGGTATCAGCTACAAAACCAATGAAATCACTGTGCGCCAATGCGCAGACATTGACGACCAATCCTTTAGAACATTGCTTGAAGACCATGATACCAGCATCAAGAAACAAATGTCACCACATTTGTATATCGTGACTTGGGATGACGATCGCCATGCCGACGAGGTTGTTCGTGAATTAAAAAACACGACCATGTTTTGCGGTGTGGATAAATATCAAGAATAAACGTGATTCTTTTTCGTAAACCTTTGGCGAAAGAAAAACAGCCATAGCAACACCATCAACAGCCCCGCATAACCAATCTTCTCTGCCATGACTTGTTGCGCTTGCTTCATGCTTTGTAAACGCTGTTCAATGCTTTGACTTGAAAGCAAGGTTTGCCCACCCTGCTGCACCTGCCAAACCTGCTGATGTTTATCTACCCACACAGTAATCGTTTGATGTACATAAGGTTTTAATTGCTCTTCCCACACATGATAACCATAACGCAAATAACCATGTTTCAAGCCATTTTCTTTATTATACACAAGCATTTCAACCACTGTGGGTGATTTCGCAGGCGCATGAAAAGTTACCTGCTGCAATAACCCTGTATGGCTAAACAATGATTTATCCTCTGGCTTATGAAATGCACTTTCATTCCACTGTGATGAAAGCCCCATGAACAACAAACCCAAACCACAAACCAACCAAATCCAAGATAGCTGTTGACCTAAGCTTGTCATAGCCACTTGCTCATTTTTATCTTTGTTCTCCACAGTTTATGCTTCTGTACCACCCACAGTTAATTCATCAATACGAATGGTGGGTAAACCAACCCCCACAGGCACAGATTGCCCTGCTTTGCCGCATGTTCCCACGCCTGGGTCTAACGCCAAATCATCACCAATCATGGATACGCGTTTAAGCACTTCATGCCCTGAGCCGATTAGGGTCACATCTTTGACGGGGTGCAAGATTTTCCCGTTTTTCACGCGATAGGCTTCCGATGTAGTAAACACAAACTTGCCCGATGTAATGTCCACCTGCCCACCACCAAAATTGACCGCATAAATGCCGTCATCCAACGATGCTAAAATATCATCAGGGTTATCCTTGCCTGCCAACATAAAGGTGTTGGTCATGCGGGGCAGCACAGGGTCGGCATAAGATTCACGCCTACCATTGCCTGTAGGCTCAACGCCCATCAATCGTGCATTTTGTTTGTCTTGTAGATAACCCACCAGCACACCATCTTCAATCAAGGTCGTGCATTGCGTGGGCGTGCCTTCATCATCCACATTCAGCGAACCTCGACGCTCTGCAATCGAACCATCATCCACCACAGTCACACCTTTGGCTGCAATCTGCTGCCCCATTTTGCCTGCAAACACCGATGTGCCTTTACGATTAAAATCACCCTCAAGCCCATGCCCAATGGCTTCATGCAACAAAATACCCGGCCAACCATTGCCCAGCACCACGGGCATAGCGCCAGCAGGTGCGGCTTCGGCTTCAAGGTTTAAGAGTGCAAGTCGCACTGCTTCACGGGTCAACCGTTCAGCTTCGCCACTTTCCAAAAGCCTTTGCAAATCGAAACGACCACCGCCGCCAGCACCACCTGTTTCGCGTTTCCCATTTTCTTCGACCACCACAGAAATATTAAAGCGCACCAAAGGTCGCTCATCAGCAAAAGTCTGACCATCCATGGTAATAATCTGCACTTGTTTGAACGCTGAAGACACACTTGCCGATACCTGCTGCACCCGTGGGTCAATGCTTCGTGCCAAAACATCCAACTTTTCCAACAGCGCCTTACGGCTCTGCATATCCACCTGCTGCATGGGATTACCCGCAGGATAAAGATTATGTTTTAAAGCTTGCGGACGAATGGCTTGCGGTTGTAAATCTTTACCACTATTGGCAATCGCCCTTGCTGCTTTTGCCGCATCCATCAAAGCCGCTGTATCAAAGCTATCGGTATAAGCATGACCTGATGCTTCACCCATAATCACCCGCGCACCAATGCCTTGATGCGTGCTGGCTGATACATGTTTTACCCTACCCTCTTCCAAAGATAGTGATTCCGACACGCTGTGCTGCAAATAAAGGTCAGCATCATCAGCACCAGCAGGTACCATAAGTTGCAACATTTGGCTTAAAGTTTGTTCAGGTATAGCTTCAAAAATGGATAAAGATAATGATTTCATGGCAACATCGTCTGCAATCGTTAGGTTTTGGTCAAGTTTAGCTTTAGAGGTCTGTTTTATGATTCAAGGTATCACCACATTCTTTTCAGGATTTATCATGATGTTCAGCGAAAGCAGCCTGCGCTCTGTGCTTTGGCGTATGCTGGGTTTGTTGGCTGTGCTTATGGTTGTGTTGATGACCAGTGTGTTTTTCTTTTCTGATTATTTGGCATCCATGTGGATACCTGAAGGTGATGGGATGTTTTGGGTTGCAGTAGGATATATTGCTTCCTTTTTAGCAGGTCTTTTATCCATTGTCGTTGGGGCTGTGGCATTTGTTGCCCTTGCCTCGGCAGCCGTCGCACCTTGGTTGGACACCTTGGCATTTAGGACGGAAAAAATCCTCGGTCATCCCACAGTAGAAAATGATGCGTCATGGGCAAATCAGGCACTCGCAGCCGCTATCAATTCTATCCGCCCCTTGTTTGGTTTGCTGCTTTGGGGTTTGTTGGCATTGGTGTTTTTCTTAATTCCACCATTGATGACGCTGATTTGGACATACGGCAGCATTCAATTTTTGAATTATGAACTCTTTGATACCCAAGCCAGCCGTAAAGGTTTAAAGTTTAATGAACGTAAAGCGGATATGAAAGAAAACCGTTGGTTTTGGCTTGGTTTTGGTGGCATATCATTGCTACTCATGGTTGTACCTATACTGAATATTTTTGTGCTGCCTGCGGCAGTGGTTGCCCTTGCTAAAAAAGGTCATCCCGAATCCTTACCTACCACCCAAGAAAACGCATAATACCAATGTGTTACCAATATAAAAGTGACTACCCTGTCATTTCGACTAACGTGGAGAAATCTCAAGATTCCTCAGCTTCGTTCAGAATGACATCTAAGCCTAAGGATAAAATATGCCAGTTTTAATGTTACATGGTCTTAAAAAAGCATTTGGTCATCAAGTACTGTTGGATAATGTGGACTTACGTATTAGTGCAGGTGCACGCGTGGGTTTAATTGGGCGCAATGGTGAGGGTAAGTCCACCCTGCTTAAAGTGATTGCTGGGCAAATGGACGTAGACGACGGAAGCGTACAAATCAAAAGTGGCTGCAAGGTCGCATATTTACATCAAGACCCCTATTTTGAACCTGGTCAAAGCGTGTTTCAAGTGGTTGCTGAGGGTCTAGGCGAAGTTGCCAACACTTTAGATGCTTACCATCAAGCCACCAGCAACTTAGCGCATGATTATTCTGATAAAGCCCTAAAAAAACTTGAAAACTTGCAACATCAACTTGAACATTTGGGCGCATGGAAGCTCCATGCTAGAATTGAAACTGCCATCACCAAGTTGGGTTTGGATGCAGACCGTGATGTTGGCGAATTATCAGGTGGCTGGTTGCGCCGCGTGGCTTTGGCACAAGCTGTGGTCGTTGAACCCGAAGTTTTGTTGCTTGATGAGCCCACCAACCACTTGGATATATCATCCATTGAATGGCTTGAAGATTTTGTTGCATCCTTTCAAGGTGCTGTGTTGTTTATTACCCATGACAGGTATTTCTTAGATGCTGTGGCGGAAGAAATCATTGAATTGGACAGGGGGAAGCTTACCCATTTTCAGGCAAGTTATGCCGAATATCTACAGAAAAAAGCTGAATTATTAGAAATTGAATCCAGAGAACATAAAAAATTTGATAAAATGCTCGCCAACGAAGAAAAATGGATTCGTCAAGGCATTCCAGCACGACGTACACGCAATGAAGGCAGGGTTCGCGCCCTTGAAGATTTAAGAAAACAACGTGCTGCCCGTAAGCTTCGCGGTGGCGATGTGGATTTGCGCGTGGCATCAGGTGTCAAACCTGGCAAACTGTTGATAGAAGCCATTGATGTCTGCCATAGCTTTGAAAAAGCGATGATTGTCGATAATTTCAATTGCAAAATCATGGCAGGTGAACGCATTGGTTTTTTAGGCCCCAACGGTATTGGTAAAACTACACTGCTCAAAATTCTCTTGGGTGAATTACAAGCTAATAGTGGTCATATCAAACATGGAGTGCGCCTTGCCCCTGCATTCTTAACGCAAATTCGAGAACTTAACCCCGAAGACAAACTTAAAGATGTGCTCGTACCAAGTGGCGGTAATTTTGTGCATATTGGTGGGCATGAACCACGACATATTGTTAGTTATATGCAGGATTTCCTCTTTGATAAAGAATTATTAAATGCACGTGTTGCTGCTCTTTCTGGTGGTGAGCGGGGTCGCCTTTTGCTCGCTAAACTCTTGCTAGAACCTGCCAACCTATTGGTGCTTGATGAGCCGACCAACGACTTGGATATTGGCACACTTGCAGTGCTTGAAGAAGCTTTAGCCAAATACCAAGGCACAGTCATTATCGTTAGTCACGATAGGGCATTTATGGATAGAACCGTAAGCAAAGTGTTGGCATTTGAAGGTGATGGCAAAATTGTACCCATCGAAGGTGGTTATTCCGATTATCTGGCATGGAAAGAACGCGCTGTTTTGCGTGAAAACGAAGAAAAATTAGCTGAAAAGTCAGGAAAACAATCTATAAACACTAAAAAAGAAGAAAAAATAGCTAAAACTGTCAAAAAACTTGCCTACAAGGAACAAAAAGAACTGGATGACCTGCCAATGAATATTGAAGCTTGGGAAGCAGAAAAAGAAGCCCTTGAAGCCAAATTCTGCGATGTTGATTATTTCAGCAACGACCCTGAAAGTTTTCAAAAAGACCAAAAACGATTGGATGAATTAGCCAACCTTTTAGAAAGCGGCTATACCCGTTGGGAAGAGCTAGAAGAAAAACAAAATAGCTTTTAAGTTTTTAAAACTAAAAAAGGACGCTGATTTAAGGGTGAAACAGAATTAACGCATCATTCCCACCTGCGTGAGAATGACAGTCGTTGGTTTACTTAAGAAGTCTCTGCATCCATATGTCCAAGAGCATCCATCAGCTCCTGTTGAGCAGAACGAGGCTTGGCATCGGAATGTATACGCACATAACTACCATCAGCTCGCAAATTCCAAGTGCCTGTGTTGTCTGCTAAATAAGTACGCAACCCTTCTTTCATCACACGGTCGAACAAGGTTTTATCCAAGATTGGGAAACATGTTTCTACGCGATGCAATAAGTTACGGCTCATCCAATCTGCACTGGCGCAAAACAACTCTTCTTCGCCACCATTTAAAAAGTAATACACCCGATGATGCTCTAAAAAGCGACCTAAAATTGAACGTACACGAATATTTTCAGACACACCTTTGATGCCAGGACGCAAACAACAAATGCCGCGTACCATCAAATCAATTTTGACACCCGCTTGCGAAGCCCTGTACAACGCTTGAATCATTTCAGGTTCTTCCAAACCATTCATCTTGCCAATGATGCGCCCTTGCCCACCAGCTTGAACATGCTTTATTTCTCGCTCAATTCGCTCCAGCATGCCTTTATGCAGGGTGAACGGGGCATGAAGCAGTGTTTTCATGCGCTGCACGCGACCTGTGCCTGTAAGCTGTTGAAACATTTTATGCACATCTTCTGCAAGTTCAGGGTTGCATGAGAGTAACCCAAAATCAGTATAATACCTTGAAGTAATGCTGTGATAATTGCCTGTGCCAAGATGCACATAACGCCGCAAACGGCGGCCTTCGCGGCGTACAATCAACATCATTTTCCCGTGTGTTTTATAACCCACCACACCATAAATGACCTGCACACCTGCTGCATGCAGCCTATCTGCCAAACCAATATTATCTGCTTCATTGAATCGCGCTCTAAGCTCAATAATGGCTACCACTTCTTTGCCATTGATTGCCGCTTTAACCAACGCATTTACAATCGGTGAATCAGGTACAACGCGGTACATGGTTTGTTTAATCGCCAACACATCAGGATCATTAGCGGCCTGATTGAGTAAGTCCATCACGGGCTCAAAGCTTTGAAATGGATGGTGTAGCAACACATCCGAGCGTTTGATTCTATCAAAAAGTGATGATGAGTCATCTTCACTAGTGGTGGATAAACATTTGGGTAAGCCTGCAACAAAAGGTTTAAATTTTAAATCACTCTTATCCACCTCATCAGAAATCGCAGCCAATCGGTACAGGTTGACCAAACCATTCACCCGATACAAATCCTGCTCTTTTAAATTGAACTGATGCAACAAAAAGTCAGATTGCTCTTCTGGACAATGGATAGATACTTCAAGGCGAACAGCAGCACCATACCGACTGTCCAGCAGCTCAGCAGCAATCATCTTTTTCAAATCTTCACTTTCTTCTTCGCGGCGGTAAAGCTCACTGTTTCGCGTCACCCGAAACTGATGACATTGTGATACTTGCATGCCTGGAAACAAGTCACCCACATGAGCGTGCATAATCGATGAAAGCAACACAAACCCATGTGCACAACCCGCCACATCATCAGGCAAAGCAATCAAACGTGGTAACGAGCGCGGCGCTTGCACAATTGCCCGCTTCACATCACGCCCAAAAGCATCCCTACCTTCAAGGTTAACAATAAAGTTTAAAATTTTATTCACCAACTTGGGAAATGGGTAGGCAGGGTCTAGGGCGATGGGTGTGAGCACGGGCAACAGTTCTGCACGGAAAAAGCGACGAATCCACTGTTGTTGCGCCTCTGTCCACTCATGCCTATGTAAAATCTTAATATCTTCATCACGCATAGCAGGGAAAATATCATTTTCTAGTAGTGCGTATTGCTTTTCTACCAGTGCTTCAACATCAATACGAATAGCTTTTAGTGTTTCTGATGTAGAAAGGCCATCAGGTGACACCGTGCTTAACCCCATTGCTACACGTTGCTTCAACATCGCAACACGCACTTCAAAAAACTCATCCAAGTTAGAACTACTAATACACAAGAAACGTAGGCGCTCCAAAAGCGGTATAGACTCATCACAAGCCAGCTCAAATACACGCTGGTTAAATGCCAACATACTCAAATTTCGATTCAAATAGAGTTCTGGTTTTTGTAAGTCTTGGCTCATTGCTTCTCCTAAAAGTGTATCAGCAACAATACACTGCATCACAATATGGCACAATCATGACATTGGGTTAACCATACAATCTCAATCTTTAGCATAAAAAATAATAGTTGCTATTTGCATCTAATTGCTGTATGTTGAGCACGAAAAGCTGGTGCGTCAGTCTATTTGTATTTTTCACGTGCAAAACTTGGCTCCATCGCACATCACCCCATCCTTTTCACCAAAAAATAAAGGCATGTAAGGAAACAACTTCTGTTCCCTTAATATTTTATTGCCTATTTTAAAAAGGTGTTCGATAAACATGAGTAAAGAAAAAAAACACAATAAAGAAAAATTGCAAAAACTCTTGGATAGAATGAGTAACCCTAAAAAGGTTCTCAAATCGCCAAAAGTGATTTCAGGAAAAAAGCTACTTGCCTTAAGTCATGAAATGGGCACATATCCCTACCCTGAAAAAATGGGCTTGGAAGAGTATGAAGCAGAAAAACATTTGCTACAAATTGAACTGCTCAAGGTTCAAGCTTGGGTTAAAGAAACAGGGCAGCGTATTCTTGGTATTTTTGAAGGACGTGATGCAGCTGGTAAAGGCGGCACAATCAAACGCTTCAATGAGCACCTCAACCCTCGTGCAGCTCATGTTATTGCCTTGGAAAAACCCAATGATCGTGAGTTGGGTCAGTGGTACTATCAACGCTATATCAAACATTTACCCACCAAAGGTGAAATGGTTTTCCTTGACCGCTCTTGGTACAATCGCACTGGTGTAGAGCGTGTGATGGGCTTTTGTAGCGATGAGGAATATTTAGAATTTTTACGGCAGACACCACAACTGGAGCGTATGTTGGTTAACTCTGGACTTCACCTGTTTAAATACTGGTTCTCCGTCAGTCGTCACGAGCAACTTCGCCGCTTTCATGGGCGTACTCATGACCCACTCAAACAGTGGAAATTAAGCCCGATTGATATTCAGTCTTTGGATCGTTGGGAAGACTATACCAAAGCCAAACAAGCCATGTTTTTCTACACCAGCACGGCTGATGCGCCTTGGACTGTAGTGAAATCAGATGATAAAAAACGTGCACGCATCAATTGCATGCGCCATTATCTTCATAGCCTAGACTATCCAGGAAAAGACGAAACCGTGGCATGTGCGCCTGACCCTAAAATTGTTGGCAACGTCCATCGCAAGCTCGACTATTCTAATAAAAAACACGCAGAATAATTATTTTTCCTATGCTCTGCTGAAATATGCAGAGCATTATTAAGTCAACCACATAGAGGTGATACATGAGCAAAAATAAACATGACAAAGAACTGCAAGAAGCGCTAAAAAAAGCCATCATAAAAGCAGATAAAGCCGCAGCAAAAGCTGCTAAGGCTGCTAAAAAAGCTAAAAAAGCTGCTAAAAAGGCCAAACGCACTGAGCAGCGTGTAGATAAAACTGCAGACAAAGTCCACAAACAGCATCAATTGACCAAGCGTCATTTAAAGAAGTATGATACAGCCAAAGTAAAAAAAGCTGCTAAGAAAAAAGCTGTGCAAAAGAAAGTTCGTGCACAACAGACAGCTAGCACATAACGAGGGCTAACTTTTGAGCGTACATTTGGGAAAACACATTGCAGCTGTAGATATGGGTACCAACTCATTCCACATGATTATCGCCAAAGCTGAAGCACATGGTGCATTCCACATTGTGGACAGAATGAAACATTGGGTTCGTTTGGGTGATGGTGTGAATGCCAGAGGTCGGCTGAGTGAAGAAGCCATTGGACGTATGCTTGAAAGCCTTAAGTTCTTCAAACAATTGGCAGAGAGTTATGATGCAGAAATGCATTGTATTGCCACCTCTGCCATGCGTGATGCCCCCAATCGTCATGCGATTGCCAAGCGCATCCGTCAAGAGCTTGATTTGGTGGTTGAAATCGTCAATGGCGAAGAAGAAGCGCGGCTGGTATTTCAAGGTGTTCGCTCTGAAGGTTATATTCGTGATGAACCTGCTTACATTATTGATATTGGTGGTGGTAGCACAGAAGTGATTGTTGGCAACAAGCCTGATGGTGTACTCGCTGCCGAAAGCCTAGATATGGGTGCACGCCGCTATTCTCGACAGTTCTTTGCCGAAGGGAACTACACTGCCCTTCAAGTTAAAAAATGTCGTGCCGCAGCAGCAAGTAAAATTCAAGCTGTAGCATCCGAATACAAACCTTTTGAAGTCCATGCCGTATATGGCACATCAGGAACCATTCGTAGCTTGGCAGAAGTCGTTGCCAGTTTTTATAAGCACGAAGATAGCACTCACTTAACCCTACGCGATTTAAAACAGGTTTTACCCAAACTCATTGATGCTGTAAAACAAGGTACTTTACCTTCAAGCATTGAACCTGAACGCCAAGCCACTTTGGTTGCAGGCTGCCTTATTCTCAAAGAAGTTATGCGTGCCTTGCGTATTAAATCCTTACGCATTTGCCCTAGTGCGTTGCGTGAAGGTATTATTTTTGACCGTATTGCCAGCACAGGACGTTTACCCTCTCGACCCATCAAAGCAGCCAGCAAAGCTATGGCTAAACGATTCAACCTCGACCGCACCCAAATCAAGCGAGTCACCCAAACGGCTGAAATCATTTTTAAAGCATACACAACACCCTTGGACTTGAATGAAGAAGCTTATCGTTTGTTAATTGCTGCCTGCCAACTGCATGAAATCGGCTTAACCATGAGCCATAAAAAGATTCATTTGCATGGCAGCTATATTATTGGCAACTCTAACCTCACAGGTATTACACAACGTCAGCAACAAATGCTGGCTGCCATAGTTCGATTCCATAGAAAAAACAGTCCAAGTAATAAACACCTCGTATTCAAAGGTATGCGTAGCAAAGATACACGGGTGACCATTGCTTTGGCTGCAATCCTACGCCTTGCCGCAGCCCTCAACCGCACCAAAAGTGGTGAAGCTGCTCAGCCTGAAATTATTGAGAAGAAAAACAAATGGCTTTGGTTATTTGATGCCCAATGGTTTGATGAGCATGATGTGTGTATTTGGAATGGTGAACAAGAAAAACGACCATTGATCAAACTCATTGGTAAACCTATACACTTGAACAAGAAAGATAACTAGCCCCATGTCTAGCAATATAAATTTTATCAAAAAGCTCTTTTTCTTATCGGATAAGCGTAGATTTTCCTTATTTCTTCCCTTTTTTCTTATGCGAGCATCTTTAGAAGAATATGATGAGAACTGGAGTAAAATACGCATTCGTTTACCAC
>JALUWH010000135.1 GCA_027019685.1 Ghiorsea sp.
ATAGATACATTCATTGCAGGTGCTAACAACACAGGTTTTTCATTTGCCTGCATGAGCGTGGTTAACAAGTCATCGGCAATGCCATGTGTTATTTTTGCTAAAAGGTTGCCGGTCACAGGTGCTAGCACCACAGCATCAGCCCAGCGTACCAATTGAATATGCCCCATGCCATGTTGTTCGGTTAAATCAAATAAGCTGGTGTGCACTTTATTGCCCGACAAGGCTTCAAAGGTAAGCGGTGTGACAAACTCTATCGCAGACTTGGTCATCACCACCTGAACATCAGCCCCTTGTTTCATCAGCAAACGCATCAACTCCACAGCGCGGTACACAGCAATGCCACCACCCACACCTAGCAAGATACGTTTGCCTTGTAACATAGGTTAAGCCTGCAACTCTTTTAAACGCGCAAGCACAGTTGCCACATGGTCTTTAACCCGAACTTTGCGCCAAGCTTCAACCACCACGCCCTCAGGGTTGATGATAAATGTTGAGCGCTCTACACCCATATATTTTTTGCCATAATTCATCTTTTCTTGAATCACATCAAAAGCTTTGCAAAAAGCTTCATCAGGGTCAGAAATCAAAGGGAAATTAAAATCATATTTTTCAGTGAAATTTGCATGTGATTTCAGCGAATCACGGCTCACACCCACAATCTCGGTATCTGCCGCGCTAAAGTCAGGTTTGGCATCGCGAAACTCGCATGATTCCGTGGTGCAGCCTGATGTATTATCTTTAGGATAAAAATAAACAATCACCCATTTACCCAACTTGTCCGCCAATTTGAACTTGGCTTCAGGGTAAATATCCACTTCCAAATCAAGCGGTGCTTTATCCCCTACATTCAATGTGTAATCAGTCATTATTTCACCTCTATGTACTTTTTGCGTACACTATGCGCCAAACCGTAACCCAAGGACACACAAAATGCAGCAACAGACCATCAAAATTCAACCCAAATCACTATTTTTAGCCCAGCCACGTGGTTTTTGTGCTGGTGTTGAGCGTGCGATTGAGATTGTAGAACGCTCTATTGAAGTCTTTGGTGCCCCCGTTTATGTACGCCATGAAATTGTACATAATAAACATGTAGTTGAAGACTTAAAAACTAAAGGTGCGATATTTATCAATGAAGTTGACGATGCACCTGATGGAGCGGTGCTTATCTTTTCTGCGCATGGTGTAAGCAAAAAAGTACAAGAAGAGGGTAAACAACGTGGGCTTCGCGTCATGGATGCAACATGCCCGCTGGTCACTAAAGTACACCTAGAACTCCTTCGTCACTATGCCAATGGTGACCAAATTATATTGATTGGTCATGAAGGGCACCCGGAAGTAGAAGGTACTATGGGACAAGCACCAGAAGGGGCTGTATTGCTCGTATCAGAGCCTGAAGATGTAGCAACTTTGCAAGTAAACGATGAAAATAAACTCGCTTTTGTCACCCAAACCACACTAAGCGTAGATGATACCAAAGATGTGATAGCAGCCTTGCAAACCCGATTCCCCAATATCCAAGCACCCAAAAAAGAAGACATTTGTTATGCTACCAGCAACCGACAAATGGCAGTCAAAGACTTGGCAAAAGTATCCGATGTGATTTTGGTGGTGGGTTCGCCCAACTCATCCAATAGCAATCGTTTAAGAGAAGTCGCCGAAAAAGAAGGATGTAATGCATATTTAATTGAAAATGCACAAGCCATCACAGCAGCCATGCTTGAAGGCAAAGAAAATATTGGTGTCACAGCAGGTGCATCTGCGCCTGAAGTATTGATCGAAGAAGTCGTCCATCTATTATCGCAACATGATAAAAATATCGTCACCACACGCGAGACCGTAGAAGAAAATGTGCATTTCAGTATTCCCAAGGAGTTAAAAGCATGAAACAAGCCGAGATTAACTTAACCCCCGCTGCTATTGCCCAGTTTGCCAAGAAATTAAAAGAAGCCAACAAACAAGCTGTGCGCCTATCTTTGCGCGAGGCTGGCTGCTCAGGCTTGGAATATGTGCTCGACTTTGAAGATAAAGCAGAAACAGGCGATTTAGCCGCAGAATTTGATGGTTTAACCATCTATATTGCCGAACAATTTTATGATGATGCCATCAAAGGTTTAGAAATTGATTATCAAGAAGATATGCTTTCTTCATCATTTGTCTTCAACAACCCCAACAAAAAAGGTGAATGCGGCTGCGGTAAATCTTTTACTGCTTAGAGACTGATTAGGGTGCTTCTTCAAAAATGAATTTGTAACTTTCAACATGAAGTTTATTTTCTTTAATCGATAATTGAAATTTTATCATTCCCGTAGGGCAACAATTAGGGTCTGTACTCTTAGCTATAGATTGCTCCCAAGTCAGGTTATCAAAGTTTATAGCGCGACTCTTATGCTGCCTGTATGATTTAGGCATTTTATCATATACTTCAGCCCATGATTCATCTTTTTCTAATGCCAACCAAGAGCCATTAACCTGAATATAATGTTCTCCATAACACCCGCCCGTTCCATCTAGACACATTTTAACTGTAAGCACCGTATTATCACCGACCAAGTATATTTCTACGCTGTCAACAAAGGACATACCCGCTGATGTCTCTGAGAACTTATGCCATATTACTGACTTTCCTCCACTCTCACTAAGCTCAAAAACATATGAATCCGACCCTTTGCACATATATATGTTTGGTTTACTATCTTTAGGGGTCGACCAATCAAAATCAACAGACCTTTCGTATTGTCCAAACACAATCTCCTTTCCATTAATGCGCCCAAGTTCCTCTACCATAGACGCAGAACACGTTTCTTTCATAATTTTCCCTGTATACCCACAACTATACTTACCCCTCTCTGGGCACTGATATAAATTCTCCAACTCATCTTCAGCTACCAACTGCTGTGCTTCATCCGCAAAAGCAGATGACCAACAGGTGAAAAGTAATCCAATCCCAATTATAATAGCATACTTATAATGCATAACTCACCTCCCTTTTAAAACGAACTCCCCAGCCTAAAGTACGCTTGATTGCCACCTATCACATCATCCAAACCTTTGGCATAACCCAACTGCATACGAACACGTAAACTATAAAACACCACCATATCCCCACCCAACTCGGCACCTATGCCTGTATAGGTTTTGGCTGTATTAAGGTCATTGTCCACGCGGGCTGTGTCGACAAATACTTGCCCAAACAAGCTATCTATACCTATGGGTGGAGCCATCAAACCTTTTTCAATTCTAGTTATCGGAAAACGATATTCAGCCGATGTGAGCAACATATTCTGACCTGACAGTGCAGCATCAGCATAACCTCTTAAACTATATTGCCGTTGATTGAATGATGCGCTGGCAGGTAGTGGGTCTAACAAGTTGGGAATGATGTTGATATTGTTGTTCCCTCCCACCGAAAACGGACGTGATGCAGCATCACCAAACCCTGCATCCAAACGCAAGGCTAACACCTGCTCACCACCCAAATCATTAAACTGCCGCCCAGACAACATCAACATATTACCTGTATAAGTACCGCCCAAACCTTTGCCTGATTCAACAAGCATGGACAACACATAGCCTGTCGATGCGCTGCTAATACCACGCGGATAAGTTAAGCGCGTATCATACACCAAAGCAGCTCCCAACAATGTATCCTGAAAGTCCGTATTCAGTGCTGTATATTGTGGCGCAAGCCAAGATAACGATTGGGATACATGATTAAGCGCAAGGTGAGCTGTCCACCGCGATTGCTGCTTCAACCATGGGAAAATCAATTCACCATCTAATCGCTGGTTTTCAGTCAATGCAATGAGATTATTTTGATTATCAAAGCTGGGAAGCTGCATTTTTTCGGTATGTAGTTTCAACAAGGGATACCAACCATCATAAATATAGTCCAAGTTGAACACAGGTGATGATACCAACGATTGGTAACCTGCATACAAACTATAATTATGCCGATTCAACACATCTGAACCAAAAATAAATGCGCCTAATTCTACCCCTTGACTGGTCAACGCAAAATTTGGCAACCATGATGTTGGCAGCGCACTATCCCATGCTGAATAAGGCACAGGATTGCTAATGCTGATGTTATGCTCGGGGAATTGTGGGTAGGGGAATGCTGTTGTTTGCTTGCTTGAGACAACAGATTGATGTTGAGGCTCATGAAGTTGATACACATCAAAACCTTGCGCATGGTAATCAACACTTAACAACTGCCCTTGCCTATTTATAAATGGTGAAAAAGCACCACCCAATACTTGTGTCAGTTGTGTAGTGTTACCTGAAACGTCGTGTTTAAAAATATTATATACACCATCATGTTCAGCGGCATACACCATATCAAGGCTATCACCAACAAAACGCGCATCGGTTTCCACCAACATATCATGGGTAATCTTCGACCAAGCCTTATGCTTCAAATCAAAGGTTTCAACATTCCAACCTGAACCTTTACGCCAAACCGTAGATAACAACAGTCGACCATCTGCCGACCAATCCAAACCTGATAATGTTTCATCATCTTTACCCTGCCACAACACTTTGAGAAGTTTCCCCTTAGTATCAAGCAGGTGAATGGCATGTTGCCCTCGGTAGTTTTTCACGGCTGCAATTTGCGAACCATCTGGAGACCACGTAGCAAAGATATAACGCCCACAGTGGGTCAGTTGTTCACTCACGCCATTGGCATCAATTCTATATATATCATAATAACGATTGGCATTATCACATATATCAGGTTGCGTCATCAATAGCCCTGATTGTTCATGCCAATCTAATCTAGCCCCAGCATTAAGTTCCAGCAATGTGGTGGTTTCACCTTGATAAATTTGCTTGAGTTTCGCCCCATTGGCTAAGTTATCACTGACATAAAAGATACGTCCATCATCAGCTTGCAGCACCGATGACTTAAAATCACCTGTTTGTGATAAACGCTTACCTTCATGTAAACCTTGTTGCTTGATGCGTACAATCTGCGGCTGGAACTTGGCATTCACATAAACTTCAAACTCAGCCCAAATCGCCGTCATATCCTTGCCCAATACTTCTTCATACAAATCATTGATAGCAAATGGCAGCCAATGATCTGAATAGGCTTCTACAATCTTAGGCAAAGTGTCTACACCATAAGTATCTGCAATAAACTGATAAAAATACACCCCATACAAATAACGACTGGTCGCCAAGGGCCAAAGGGTATTGAGTTGATTGATTTGCTTCACAGGCTTGATGCCTGCATCCACTTCCATGCGCATCATCATTTGAAAATATGTGCTTTGTCCGCGCCCAATACCCAGCTTTTTATCCGTTTCATAATACGTCGCCAAACCTTCATGCATCCAAGCAGGCATAAATACATTGGGAAATGCCAAAAACATGCGCCCGAAGACGTTGCGGATATTCTCAGGCCCCCCTCGTGCTTTGTCCAAATGCAAGGTGTGTACAAATTCATGTAAAATTAGTGTTTCCAGCCAGCCTGCATGGTCTTCCAAGCTGTTCACATGATTGGGGCGACTAACAAACAAAGTAATTCGGTTGGATGGAATTGGCATGGCAAAACCATTGCTAGCATCCATTTCATCGCTTAACACAATCTCAGTTTTTTCTTGTGGATACCAGTTCAATATAGGGGTTAAACGGGCATACACAGACTCCGCAATTTGCAACGAACGATTCGCCAATGCTTGCTCACCTGCATAGAAGTGAATGCGGAAATGCGCACTTTCTTGGGTTTTCCAATCAAGGTTAGGGGCATGGTTAATGCCTGCATAAGCCCAGGAAGCACTACAAACCCACAACACCACAATATACAATAAGCAACGCATCATCTTACCCCTTCCCCTTGGTTCAACCTTATGTGTTTTCAGGCAACTTTGCCGCAATGATGGTGGTCACCAACAAAATAAAGCCACCCAACACCATCATGGATGTGGTTGCAGCCACCCCCATACTCACGGCAAAAGTATACATAGTCGTTGCTGTCAACATTGATGCATTTTCAAAAAAGTGTTGCACCGCAACTGCATGCCCACTACCCACCGACTTATGCCCAATATCTTGCAATACTGCATTCACAGGCACAACAAACAAACCACCACACAAACCTGCAACAAACAACAGCGCTCGTGCTACGTTGACATCATCCACCAACATCAAAGCCAAAATACTCAAGCCCAAGGCATAAGCTGCAAAACGCACGCGCTTTAAGTGATGCATGGGTATCAAGCGTGGTGCTAACAATGCACCACAAGCAATACCCAAAGCAATAAACAATGACAATAAGGAAATATCTTCAGTAGTGGACAATAACAACACCACTGGTGCCCAAGCAATAATAATCAGCCGCAACGATACTGCAGATGCCCAAAATAAACTCACACCCAACGTTGAAAAGCGCGCTCTAGGGTTGGAAAGCAAAGTAACGACTGTTGCCTTGAAACTACCCAGCGCACCTTTAGCTTCTTTTTGATGTGCAGCAGGAAGTTTGGACATCAATAACGCCACCACCGCCGAAACGGCATATAAACTCAACACAAAAAGTAGTGCAATATGGATAGAATAATCAGCAACCTTGGCACCAACCACTGTACCCACCAGAATGGCAACAATGGTGCTACCTTCCACCCAACCATTGCCCTTCATAAGGTCTTCCTCATTGTCCACAAGCTCAGGTAGAATACCATACTTTGCAGGGCTATAGGTTGCAGCTCCTATACCAACAACAGCATAAGCAATTAAAGGCTCCATACCCAACAGCAAGAGCAATGCACCCACACCTTTAATAATATTGGCTAACATCAACACTTTGGGCTTGGAATGGGTATCCGCAAATGTACCCACCCAAGGCGCTAACACCACAAATGCCACCAAAAAACAGCCTTGAAGTGCTGGCACATACCAATCACCTTGTAATGCGCCTTGCATCACCATGGCAACAGCCACAAACAACATAGCATTGTCTCCCATGGCAGTTAAAAACTGAGCGGCTAACAGTTTACGAATATCTTTATTCATTGCTTGCCAACATTTTCTCAGCCAACGCTTGCGCTGCGACATAATGGATTTTACCCGTACCCAACAATGGAATTTCAGAGACATACAAATATGTTTTAGGCACATTCAATTCATTAATGCCATGCTCTTTAACATATGCCACCAAATCTTTGCGACTTGGAGATTCTAGAGTGCTCATCAGCACGACTTTCTCACCTTTGCCCACATCAGGGAATGCCAATGCCACATGCTCATACTCTGGCCAGCAATGTTTACATAGTTCTTCCACGGCAGTGAGTGAAATCATTTCGCCAGCCACTTTGGCAAACCGTTTGGCTCTGCCTTGAATATGCACAAAACCTGCATCATCTACTTCAACAATATCACCAGTGTCATACCAACCGTCTTTAGGTGGCACCATTTCACCTGGATTATCGTATAACAAATACCCTTTCATCACATTGGGGGCTTTAACAAATAAACGCCCACCTTTAGGAATACCTGGGATATGCTCTAATTTGTATTCAATGCTGGGCATAAAGCGACCCACGGTACCCAGTTTAAAACACATGGGTGTATTCACCGATAAGATTGGGCTGGTTTCTGTTGCACCATAACCTTCAAGGATGCGCACACCAAATTTTTCCATCCACAAATCGCGTGTTTCTTGCTGTAATTTTTCAGCACCTGCCACCGCATATTTCATGGTATAAAAATCATAAGGGTGAGCATATTTTGCGTATGCTGCCAAGAAAACATTGGTACCAAAAAGAATGGTGGCGTTAATGTCATAAGCCATTTCAGGAATAACTCGATAATGCAGCGGTGAAGGGTAAAAGAATGTTTTGATACCATTTAAGGTGGTTAACATTGTACCTGCGGTAAGACCAAACGAATGAAACATAGGCAACGCATTTAAACACACATCCTTTTCATTAAATGAGATACTTGCCCGAACCTGCTCAACATTGGCTAAAATATTTTGATGTGACAAAACCACGCCCTTAGGTATGCCTTCTGAACCAGATGTAAACAAGACCACTGCTGCATCATCAGGTTTGACATGTTTAATCAGCCTGTGAATACCCAAACTTGGAAACTTTGCCATCAACAAACCTTTGAGTTTATGGAAAATATTTAGCTTTTCTTTTAAATCTTCTAAATATACAACTTCAGCTTCTTGCGAAATCGCTGCAATAAGATGATCTAACTCTGCCAGTTCAATAAACTTCTTGGATGTAATCACCGTACTCACACTGGCTGTTTTGAGTGCGGCAAGCACAGCTTTCTCACCTGCTGAAAAATTCAACATGGCTGGAATAAGCCCTCTTGCCTGCATGGCAAAAAAAGTTAAAAAACAACCATTAGCATTGGGTAACATCAAACCAACGTGCTCACCCTTTTGCAAAGACTTAGGAAGTAGTTGTTGTAAAACCATACTGCGTGTAAAAATATCACCGTAATTTAGCGGTGTGCGCTCCAAGTCTTCAATCACTTCATGTTTTTTTCCATGAATCACGGCTGCATCAAGCAAACTGTCCCAGAGTCTTTGTTTATAGTTAGATGATTGAAACACCATATCCCGCATAATATCTGCCAGCTGTTCCCCTGCTTTATGCCTACGCTCACGGCTGCTCATACCTTCTGGGAACTCCATTTTTGTTGGCGACATAATCGTTAAAGAAATCTGTGGAAACCAACGCAGTTTCGCCTGTCCTTGCATGCGTGAAAGGTGTGAGTATTGCGCACCCTGAATACGCACAGGAAGTATGGTTGCATCGGCTTTATCCGCCACCATGCCAGAGCCTGGATATACCTTCATCAATGAGCCCGTTGAAGTAATCCTACCTTCTGGGAACACCACAACTCTGTGCCCGTCTTTGACATGCTGAATCAAACTTTTCATTGCCATGGGGTCGCTATGGTCAATAGCAAACAACGATACAACCCGCTTCACGGGAGCCATCCACCATTTATTGTAATATTGCCCATGTATAGCAAAACTCACTTTGATAGGTAAAAACAATGTTAATAAAATACCATCCAAGAATGATGTATGGTTTGCCACAATAAGGGTGCGTTCATCAAGGTCTTTAAGATGCTCCAAACCTGTCACTTTTACCTTAAACACCAGTTTTAATAATATCTTAGCAAAAAACATCAACAATCTCATACCTCACCTCCCACAGTGTTAAAACGAACCAATAAAGTTTGCACAATGTCTTTGATATTTAAACCATCATCATCCAACTTATTCAACAATGCTAGGGTGCAAATCCCATGCACACCCGCCCATAATGCCCTCGCCTCTAAAGCAATATCTTTGTCGAGCCTATCAGGATAGGCACATTTCAACTGTTCTTCAAGCAAGCGGAACAATTGCGCCCTATGTTTCTGGTATGTTTCTGGTAGCTCCACATCCTCGGGTAAGCGGTGCTCAAATAAGGTCTGCCAACGGTTGGTTTCTTGCAATGCATAATCCACATAACGCATCACCATAGCTTCAATCGCCGCATGACAATGTGTTGCATCCTGCGCTGCCGAGCGCAGTTTTTTCTCTAAAGCGAGCAATGAACGCATATTGACTTCAAAAATAAGCAAATCCATGCTCTTAAATACTTGGTATAATGTCCCCACAGCATAACCCATTTCTTTGGCAATATGCCTTGCATTCATGCCCTGCATACCGTGTTCAACAATGCATTGTTCAGCAACATCAATAGCTAATTGCCTGATTTCTTCTCGCGTATGTTTTCCTCTTGCCATAAGACCCTCTCAAAAATGAACACCGTTCACCACCACAGCGAAGTAAAGTGAACATCGTTCATTTTGTCAAGCGGAAAAAGTCAGGCCAACCTAAGTCAGCCTGACTTTCTTATTTCTAAACGGGTATTATCCGCGAAGTTCAGCCTTAAACTTCGTAGCCACTGCATCAATCACGGCTTGCATCACCTTGTCCGAATCCTCTTGGGTGAGTGTGCGTTTGGCATCTTGCAATACAAAACGAATACCCAAGCTCACCTTGCCTTCAGGCACAGCTTGACCATCATACAAGTCAAAAATAGAGGCATCTACAAATTGCTGCCCACAAGCTTTGCGCACTGTTTGCAAAATAGCATCCGAAGTCACACCCTTATCAAATAAGAACACCAAATCGCGTTCAATGGATGGAAACTCTGGAATCGGCTGGAACTTGGCTTTTTTGCCTGCGTGTAATACATCCAAGTTGATGGATGCTACAAATACATCATCGGATAAATCAAATCCATCTGCCAAATCACCATCTACTTTACCAATGTAACCCGCTACGGATTTACCAATAAAAATCTTCGTCGTTTGCCCTGCCTGTAAACCTTGTACATCATCATCTGCCATAAACCGTGCGGTTAAACCACGCCCTTGTAGCCATGATTCAATCGCACCTTTTAAGTCAAAAAAGTCAGCTTTTCTAGACTTGGCATACCAAGCGTCTTGCTGCACATCACCCGTCATCAACCAAGCCAACATATTGGTTTCAGTGTGCTCATCAAGCGGACCCGTATAAATACGACCTTGCTCAACCAATGCCACACCTGTTTGCTGGCGGTTCATATTATATTTCGCCGTATTCAATAAACTGGGGAACATAGAGCGGCGCATTACACTCATGGCTTCTGAAATAGGATTGGGTAGCACCAAGTCCTTTCCATCTTCTACCACAAACAAACGCTGCTCTGCCTTGGAAATAAAAGCATAATTAATCACTTGCACAAAACCCAGGCGCACCGCATCAGCAATGCCAGTATCCACCTTACTTGGTTGAATCGTCGTCAACGGTGGCATCATGGCTGGGATATTATCAAAGCCAATCACACGCGCATATTCTTCAGAAATATCTTCTGCCAAACGCACATCAGGCCTATGGCTAGGCACACTAAAGCTTAAAGTATCCCCGTCATGTTCAATGCCAAAACCCATGCGTTCTAACACTGCATCAGCAGTTTTAGGTACTTCAATGCCAAGGCGCGATTCAATACGCTGCATATTGACTTGAATTTGCGTGTCTTTGATTAAACTATCCGCATCACCTACGACTGTTGTCGCACTGACTTGACCACCAAACAAACTCACAATCATTTGTGCCACTTGATCCATAGCTACCGCAATCATAGCTGGGTCAACCCCACGCTCAAATCGCATAGAAGAATCCGATACCAAACCACAAGTGCGGCGGGTAATACTAATACGCGCAGGTCTAAATGCTGCCGATTCCAAAATGATATTGCTAGTTTTTTCCGTCACACCCGTAGGCTCTGAACCCATAATGCCTGCCAAAGCAATCACATGTTTATCATCGGCAATCACCAAGTCTTCATCGTGAAGACTTACTTCTTTACCTTCTAAAGATGTAAAGGTTTCACCTGCTTTGGCTGTGCGTACAGTGATGTTTCCATCCAGCTTATCCGCATCAAAAGCATGCATGGGCTGACCCAAATCAAGCATGGTATAATTAATCACATCCACCACACCATTAATCGGACGCAAACCAGCGGCAATCAAACGTGCTTGAAGCCATTCAGGTGAGGCAGAAACCTTTACCCCTTCAATTTTGCAAGCTGTATAAAGAGGGCAATCATCAGACGCACTGACCGTCACTTTTGGAGCGGCAATACTGGCATCCGTTGCCACCACTTCATCGCCTGGCTCAATCAAAGGCAAGGCATAATCAGCCGCTAAATCTCTTGCGATACCCCTTAAGCTCATGCAATCGCCACGGTTTGGGGTAATGTCCAAATCAAGCACTGCTTCTTCAAGCTCAAGGTACTCACCAACTTCTTCACCCACAGGTGCATCTTGAGGCAGAATCAACAACCCATCTGCATCTTCAGCAAGTCCAAGCTCTGCTTCAGAACAACACATACCAAAGCTCACTTCACCACGGATTTTACCTTTTTTGATTTTTAAACCGTTGGGTAAACTCGTACCCACAGTAGCAACGGGAACTTTATCCCCTTCAACCATATTGGATGCACCACACACAATGGATAAATGCTCAACATCACCCAAATCAATTTTGAGCAGTTTCAATTTGTCTGCATCAGGGTGTGGTTTCATTTCAACGATATGACCCACGCGCACACCTTTGACACCAGCACGTGGTGTTTCAATGCCTTCAACTTCATGACCCAAACGCACCAAATCATCGGCAACCTCTTGGGCTGTTTTTTCAATAGGACAGTGTTCTTTTAACCAAGAAAATGGAATTTTCATCGACTTAAGCCCCCATCCTACGTAAGAATCGAACATCGTTTTCAAAGAATAATCGCAAATCTGGAATACCATGCTTGAGCATCACCAAACGCTCCACGCCCAAACCAAAGGCAAATCCAGAATATATACTGCTATCAATACCCACAGCTTTAAGCACATTGGGATGAATCATGCCGCTGCCCAACACTTCAATCCAACCGCTACCCTTACAAATACGGCAGCCTTTGTGGTTGCAGAATACGCAACCAATATCCACTTCTGCAGAAGGTTCGGTAAATGGAAAATAATGCGGACGCAAACGAATCGGCACATCCTTTTCAAAATACGCCGATAAAAAATGTTGTAACACACCTTTTAAATGCGCAAGCGACACATCTTTATCCACTTTAAATACTTCCACTTGGT
>JALUWH010000136.1 GCA_027019685.1 Ghiorsea sp.
GCCGCCACAATTGCCGCATCTTGGATGCGTACACCATGATGCAATTCAAAACGCTCACGCAAACCACGCAAAATGGAAATGGTATCTTCCACATTCGGTGCTTCCACAAGCACAGGTTGGAACCTACGCTCTAGTGCCGCATCTTTTTCAATATACTGCCTATGTTCATTCAACGTGGTCGCACCAATACAATGCAACTCACCACGTGCCAACATAGGTTTGAGCATATTACCTGCATCGGCTGAACCTTCAGTTTTACCCGCACCAACAATGGTGTGCAATTCATCAATAAATAGAATCACACGCCCTTCTGATGCTTTGATTTCATTGAGCACAGCTTTGAGCCGTTCTTCAAATTCACCACGGTATTTTGCGCCTGCCATCAAGGATGTCATATCCAGCGCAAAAATTGTGCGATGTTTCAAACCTTCAGGCACATCACCCGAAACAATACGTTGTGCTAAACCTTCAGCAATCGCAGTTTTACCCACACCTGGCTCACCAATCAACACAGGGTTATTTTTGGTTTTACGCGATAAAATCCGAATCACTGCCCGAATTTCGCTATCGCGCCCAATCACAGGGTCAAGCTTGCCCTGCCTTGCCATTTCAACAAGGTCAGTACCGTATTTTTCCAAAGCTTCATATTGTGCTTCAGGCGTATCGCTGGTCACCCGCTGATTGCCACGCACAGCTTTTAAGGCTTCTTCAAATTTTTCCATGCTCAAACCTGATTCAATCAGGATTTTTGCTGATTCGGTGGTTTTATCATCAATAATTGCCCATAAGATATGTTCCACAGACATATAGGCATCGCCCATTTTCTGCATTTTATCCATGGCTTTCACAACCACTTGGTTCAGCTCTTGGGTAACGAAAATTTTTCCTGCTTCGCTACTACCTGTCACTTTAGGGCGTTTGCCCAAAGCAACCGACACTTTATTTTTCACCGCTTCAACATCAACATCAGCCTTATTCAAAAGCTGAGTTGCTAAACCACGATCTTGTTCCAATAACTCATACAACACATGTGGTGTATCCACCTCTTGGTGTGACAACCGTACTGCAGTGGCCTGCGCTGCTTGTATTGCTTCAGCGACTTTTTGTGTAAATCTACTTGTATCCATCACTGCTACCTCTCATCTATTTTTAACCTTACTTTTCTTGCGTCCTTTAAGTTATAAGGTCGCATAATAATAAATTCAAGGGGTTGAAATATGCTTGCTGATGACACAACAATATCTGTCCAAAGTCGTATTCATCAAGAGTATAACCAATAAGAAATATAAAAGAATTCTGACAAGAAAAAGGCTCCAGGTATTTCTACCCAGAGCCTCTTTATCATTAAATCACATGATTAATCTTCTTGCTTCACCATCATATAACCCAAACATGCCAATACAAATAACATCATTTTAAGACCATATGTTTGACTTGTCTCACCTGCCCCTACTGTTGCCGCATCTGCGTCTGATACACTCATCACAACCACCGCAATACTTATCATGATTAAATATTTCATGCTTTCCTCTTATTTGCTCAAATTGCATGCATCCTTATGCCAAAAAACATCCTAGTGCGCCTATTATAGCTAGCCGTAAAACAACGTGGTATCGCATGAATATGCGATATACCACACACAACACTTCTACAACCTATTCTCTGCTTGACACTTGATAGCCATATCGCAACACTTCGCGCCGTCTTACCAACGCATAATTGATATTATGCATAATGCCCGAGTGATGGAACTGGTAGACTTGGGGGATTCAAAATCCCTTGCCTCACGGCGTGGCGGTTCGAATCCGCCCTCGGGTACCATATATTGAAGCCTGTAAATTTTTCGGAGTTTGCAGGCTTTTTTATTTCTTACTACCCCTTACACTTGGCAGCAATGGACAATCCAATCAACTGGTCAGAACTCAGTCAAAACATTCAAACATGCATGTTATTTCAGCGTAGGTCGTTTTCTAATCGACTTAGGAAATTACGTGGGTTGAAGAAAAAGAATAAAGATATAAGCACGCAGCTACAACGCTTACAATCGGATATTAACAAATCGCAACAGCAATTATTGGATAGGCAGCATCATATTCCCAACATTAGCTACCCCGAAGACTTGCCTATCAGCCAAAAGCGTGCGGATATTGCCAAAGCCATTGCAGCACATCAGGTCACCATTATCGCAGGAGAAACAGGCTCAGGAAAAACCAC
>JALUWH010000137.1 GCA_027019685.1 Ghiorsea sp.
AATCGACACCAAAGCAGCACTCATGCTTTTTTCACCAAATAGCGCAGACCTGGAATATGACTACCCAACATATCCACATCCTTAGTATCTAATAATCTAAAGACCCGAATCGATGCAAAGTAAACAAGCGTATATACAACAACTGAAACAAGCCATGCAAGAGCTGCATCTCCACGCTGGTTAAAGTCCAACTGCTCACCCAACCACATCACCAAAGGCAAACTTAAGAACACCGAAGGCAGGTTGCTCAACAATACATGTAAAAACAAACGGGTATCATCCCAGATGCTCCGCTCGAAATCACGATAAAAGCAGCGCATCACATAGATTTTTGAAACAGCCACCGCAAGCAAAGTCCCCCAAAGCGCACCCATAAAACCGATTTGACTAATCAATACCGCAGACAGGCTA
This sequence comes from Ghiorsea sp., assembly GCA_027019685.1. Taxonomy (GTDB): domain Bacteria; phylum Pseudomonadota; class Zetaproteobacteria; order Mariprofundales; family Mariprofundaceae; genus Ghiorsea. The sequence goes on from JALUWH010000137.1 coordinate 412, forward strand.
ACATTGAGCACTGCCTGCAAGACAGAGCCACGCATAATGGGCTTGGACCAATTCAAAGCAGTGCCTACATTAAATGCCATTGCCATACTTACAATCACCCAATATGCCACGCCCAACACCCATACTGCTTGCAGTACAAAGTCTGACACATGACCCAACCATGCACCAATTAGCATGGGTGCAGTGAGCAGCAACATTGCCAAAGCAGGCAAAGAAAACATCAATAAATACTTGCTTCCACGCTCATAAAGCAGCCATAACCGCCCATGGTCACCACTGGCTTGAATTTGGGATGCCACAGGGAAAATTGCCGTGGTAAATGTATAAACAGCATCACGCATCATGGCTGCAATCTTGGAGCCTAGGTCATAAAACGTAACAAATGATAAAGGCATAAAAAATGCCAATAACAATTTATCTGTTTGATAGCTGGCAAGCTCAGCAACTTTTGCCACCTGAATACGCGCACCCAATGGCAGCATGGATTTTAATAAAGGGTAATTAAAATGATGATGGCAGGTTGAGAATTGCGGCAATGTCTTTTTGGTCCATGCATATAGGGCTAACATTTGAAAGGCATAACTTGCCACTGTTGCCCACATCAAGCCCAAAACACCCAAACCCCAACTTAAAGTGAAATAAATACCTAAGACATTCACTACAGATGTTGCAAGCGTCACCCCAAGAATCAAATCAAAGCGTTGCAAACCACGCAATACCGCATCAAATACACGCAACAATGCAATCAATAAAAAGACCAATGGCCCCCAAGTGACAAGATGTAAAATATCCTGCTGGACTACGCTGCTCACCCCCGCCACTGGCAAAAACCACACACTTAAAGCCCAAACAAAAGCCCAAACGACTGTAGCAATACACAGCATCAGCAGCAATACACTCACCACAGCTTGATTAATGCGTGTATATTCTTGTTTTTCCAAAGATTGGGCGACTTGGCGAACCAAGGAAACACCCATGCCCAAATCCATCAGCATGATATATGCTGTCACAGACCAAAAAATAGCCCATAAAGCAAAACGTTCATTACCCAAATAAGATAAAATAAGCGGGGTTAATAAAAAACCAACCAAAATAAGCCAGACACGCCCCAACGCACCAAACATTGTATTTTTTAAGACTTTTTTTGCGATAGACACTTAAAAGAACCTATGTTTCTGTTGCATTACAGCGAATAACCCATTTGCGATAGTGTTGCACCAATATGCTCTTGGATAATCTGCTTATCCTGCTCAGACAAACTTGACCTACCCAAACCAATATTGCTGGTCGAGACTGGCTCTAAAACTTTTTCATAATGGGTATAAGCATTTAAATCCCCCATGTCTTGAACATGCTGCAAGGATTCAATCATAGCAGGTTGAAAAGGTATATTGAGAAAATCACATAAGCCCTGCAAGTTTTGTTCTGGTGCTGCAACCAAATCTTCATAACGCACTTCTATACATTGTTTGGGGTATTGCTGAATAAAATCTCTACTCAGCAATACTGATGTTTGCCAGTGTTTTGCGGCAGTCAGCATATCATCAATTAAACCACGCGATACAAATGATGCTGCCACATCCACCCCATCACGCAACAAATGTACAAACTTTGCCTGTGGAAAAATACGAATCAACATATCCAACTCAAACGTATTTTCAGGGGTTTTATCACCCCAAATCGTAAATTTTTGTCCTGTTTGTTGCCCATGAAAACGGTACAATGAGTCTAACATCACTGCCAAACTGCGTTCTTGTTCTGGCAAGTCCCACAATTGATGCACCAACCCGCGCATATCCATTTCAAACTTATCAAATTCACGCTGATACTCAAATGTGGACAACACAAGGTTAACCAAATGGTGCCAGTCCATCTGACGGTTTCGCATAAATAAACGCCCAACTTCACCCAGCACATAAGACTCTGGAGGAATATGAACATCAGGGTTTACCTGTAACATACGACGCAGCAGTGTAGAACCACAGCGCCCCGAACCAATAATAAAAAAGGGGCTTTGCGAGAGTGGCGCAGCCAAAGGGTATGCCTTATCAAAAAACATTCGCTTTAACCGTGACACCACATCATACAGTGGTGCAACAGCTTCTGGCATACGATTTTGTTTCATCGATTTAAAAGCGCTTAATCACCCGTAGCAATGCGATCAACCAATTGCTTCACGGTAGGAATAAATCCATCTTTATAGAAAGGGTCTTGAGCAAACTTATAGGCAGCATGTCCTGAGAACATGAGGTTATGCTCAGGCGCATCACCATAAGCTGAATTTAGCAGCGTTTTCTGAATACAATAACTTCTTGGGTCTGCTTTATGCCCAGTGGTTCCCTTCTCATTATCTGCCCAATTACTAAATTTACATTGTGACAAACAACCCATGCAGTCCAATTGGTCTTTACGAATTTCAGCAGCTTTTTCTTCAGTCACAAAAACAAAAGTTGAATCAGGTGTCACCAAAGGTTTGGTAAAACCTTGCGCAATCCACTTATCCGAACTCTCTTTACCATGTGCCGTTAGATATACTTCACGGTTTCTTGGACCGTAAGTAAATGGAACAACATGACCGTCAGCTTCTTCAGGGTGGTTCGTAAATGCCACTTGACGCTCTGTACGCGCATAAAGTTCATCAAGGAATGTATTGCGTACTGCTGATGAATAAAAACCTGTTGGTGAAAATGGGTTTAATGCAACATCCCCTTCTTTTAAACTCAACAGTGTTGATCCCCATGAGTCACGAACTGGGCTTTCTTGGGTTAGCAATGGACGCGTACCAAACTGGAAAACAATCGGGCCAATCTCAGGGTTATTCATCCAATCTGTCCAATCACGTAAATACCACACACCACCTGCCATAATAATTGGTGTGTTTTCCAAGCCAAACTTATTCATGGTTGCTCGCAACTCTTTCACGCGCGGATACGGGTCTTCTGGTTGGTCAAAACGCTCTGTATTCGACAAGCCATTATGCCCACCAGCAAGCCAAGGGTCTTCGTAAACCACGCCGCCCAATAAGTCTGGTGCTTTACGGTAAGAGCGTAGCCATAACGCGCGGAATGCACGCCCTGAAGAAACAATCGGATAATAATGCACACCATATTGGGCTGCTATTTCTGCTAATTTAAACGGCATACCCGCACCACAAGTTACCCCGTGCACGATGCCTTTAGCTTCTTGCAAAATACCATGTAAAATTTGTTGTGCACCACCCATTTCCCAAAGAACATTCACATGCAAGCGACCATTTCCACCAGCAATATCATGTGCTTGGCGCAGCTGAGTCAGACCACCTTCAATACCAAACTGCACCAGCTCTTTAAACCGCTCTTTACGGTTTCTTCCCTTATAATCAACTGGAATAATCTTACCTTGTTCATCAAGGCGGCTAGCATTAACTGCAGATACCGTACCAATTCCACCAGCTTTAGCCCACTCACCAGAGGTTAAACCTGTGGAAACACCCACACCCTTACCACCTTCAATCAGTGGCAAAACCTCTTTACCAGAAATATGCATGGACTCTAAATTGAATGACATAAAAACACCTTAAATATGATATTAAAAACACAACAAACAACACAAAAGCAATAACGCTTTTAAAGCTTACAAATCAGTTACATTCCACAGCATAAGCAATACCATTACTCAGCACAAGTTCATTCTATTTTTTTAAACTTAAAAGGGGTAAGTAGCTAATTGAGCAAAGACATGATAACAGCCTTTTACTCCCCAAATAACTTTCCAGCCTTATGCTTTAAGTTCAATTCAACAGCAGGACTGCTCACTTTCTCTGGCACATCATCCATGGACAAACTTGGTGTAAAATCACCAATATCAGTAAACTCAATATCCACATCCTCAATATCCAACTTATGCGCGACATTCTGATGTATACCTTGTTTAATCATATCCTGAATCACTACAAAAGAGGCTGTATCACAGGGCTTCTGCTTACTCAATTCTTGCTTTGCGACAGCCTTCTCATGTTCAATGATAAGCTCAACTGTTGAAATATGTTTGTCCTCCATAACATCATTTTCCTCTTCAATCGGAGTCAAATCTAATACCACATGGTCATCGAACTCTATCAAATTCTCCTGTTCTGATGTGGGTACAATTTCATGCGTACCCAAGCCAAACAGGCCTGCATCTCCAAAGTTTGTTGTATCACCACCTTCATACTTAATAACATTCAGCTCATGCTGCACCGTTTCTAGGTTAATATGTATATCACCTGTTAGTTTAGATGCCTGCTGCAAGAAGTTTTCAAGAATTGAAATTTTCAATACCAGTGCTTTGGCAGCGCCAACTTCTTCTTGCGCTTGATATATACACACCACATCTTGATAAATCTCTATGGCATCAGTTAACTTTTCTGTTTTCTCAAGGCAAAAGGCGTAACGAATCTTAATATCAACCATGTCTTGCATCGCTTCATCTTGCAGTACAAGCGCATACAACCGCTCTGCTTCAATAAAGTTCTCCTGCGCAACAGCTTTTCTCGCTTGGCGTAATGTCACTGGAATATTCATGTGTTACTTATTTGCACTCCCTAACGATTTAGTGTCATTGTGACACAAATCACCTGCAAAGGCTAAACGGAGCTTGAAGCAATATACTTATGTTTTCAAGACTAAATCAGATACAGGATAAAAGTACCCATGATTAAACAGTAGGTTAACTACAAAAGAATAGTTTAAAGCACTACTTTTTGTTTATACATAGGTATAGAAATATGACATTGGGTCACTTGGTTTGACTTTAAACTATCGCACAAAAAAGAGTGACATTGAGTCACTTTATTTGACTTTGAACTATCGCACAAAAAAGAGTGACATTGAGTCACTTTATTTGACTTTGAACTATCGCACAAAAAAGAGTGACATTGAGTCACTCTTTTTTGTTTGCTGGTACCGGGGACTGGACTCGAACCAGCACGGATTGCTCCACTACCCCCTCAAGGTAGCGTGTCTACCAATTTCACCACCCCGGCAATGTAAAAAGTTATTCAGCGGAGGGTAAGGTTTCCTCTGTCTTTTTCTTAAGTTGTTTGCTATCAAACACTGCGTTATCTGCAGAAGAACCAGTAGCAGGTACAGATTGCTCTTGCAATATATCCGTAGACAACCCTTTATTCATCACTGAACCAGCCTGTTGTTGTGAAAAGAAAGCTAGCGTTAAACTTGTCGTCATAAAGATGGTCGCCAATACACCTGTGGCTTTCACAAGAAATCCACCTGAACCTGATGCACCAAACAAAGTTTGTGAGCTGCCGCCACCCATACCGCCCATACCGCCTTCTTGTCCGCGTTGCATCAACACAACAACAATCAACAAAATAGCGACAATAATGTGTATAGTTAATAATACCGTTGTCATTTTTTCTCCTATGCTGCCACGCGAGCCGCAGCTGCAACAATTTCCATAAATGAGTCAGCTTTTAAGCTAGCTCCGCCAACCAAAGCACCGTCAACACCTTTGCAAGCCATTAAGCTTTCTGCATTACCCGAGTTTACGCTGCCACCGTATAATACTTTACATTTGCGACCTAAACGTGCTAATTCTTCGTGCACAAAAGCATGTGTTTCGGCGACTTGTTCTGGTGATGCAGTTTTACCCGTACCAATCGCCCACACAGGCTCATAAGCAACCACTAAAGGCATATTTGCATCCGTATCTGCCAATACCGACAACTGCTGTTTTAAAACATCATTGGTCGTACCAGCTTCACGCTCTTCCAAGTGCTCACCAATACAAAACATTGGTGTCAACTCTGCATCCCAAGCTGCATCAAGCTTTTTACGTAGCAATGTATTACCTTCATGCATAATATCTCTACGCTCAGAATGCCCTAGAATCACATATTTACATCCTGCATCCTTCAACATCATCGGTGAAATCGAACCTGTAAAAGCGCCGCTTTCTTCAAAGTACATATTCTCAGCACCCAATGTAACGCCCTTTTCAGCAAAGGGTTTTGCCAATGGATGAAGCAAGGTATAAGGAGGGCAAATAACCATTTCAACAGCATCAGCATTGGGGTTGCCTGTTAACGCATCAACAAAAGCCAAGCTTTCCTGAAGCAAACCATTCATTTTCCAGTTGCCTGCAATAATAAACTGTGTTGAATCACCCATGCCAATCTCCTTATCCCAATATAAAACGTGGGCATGATAACTTCATAACCCATGATAGCAAGCATAGCCCTATGCTTAGCTTGCTGTGCATACTATTTATTCATCGATTCAAAAAACTCTGCATTATTTTTGGTCGACTTGAGTTTATCCAACAAGAACTCCATAGCTCCCACTGTATCCATAGGTGAAATAATACGGCGCAATACCCACATTTTAGACAATTCAGCAGGCTCAATCAGTAATTCTTCTTTGCGTGTACCACTGGATGCCACATCAATCGCAGGGAAGGTACGCTTAGCAACAAGCTGACGATTCAAGTGAATCTCCATATTACCCGTACCTTTAAACTCTTCAAAAATAACTTCATCCATACGACTGCCCGTATCCACCAAAGCTGTAGCTATAATGGTTAAACTACCGCCACCTTCAATATTACGCGCTGCGCCGAAGAAACGTTTAGGTCTGTGCAATGCATTGGCATCCACACCACCCGACAATACCTTGCCTGAAGAAGGGGACACAATGTTATAAGCACGTGCTAGACGTGTAATCGAATCCAAAAGAACCACCACATCTTTACCATGCTCCACCAAACGTTTGGCGCGTTCAATCAACATTTCCGCAACTTGCACATGACGCTGTGGCGGCTCATCAAATGTAGATGATACCACTTCACCTTTTACAGAGCGCTTCATATCGGTTACTTCTTCTGGTCGCTCATCAATCAGCAACACCATTAAATGAGCTTCTGGGTGATTGGTTTCAATGGCATGCGCAATGGCTTGCATCATCACTGTTTTACCTGTGCGCGGCGGTGCAACAAGAATGCCACGCTGCCCCTTGCCAATCGGTGATACCAAATCAATCACACGCCCTGTCATATCTCTGCGTGTAGGGTCTTCAATTTCCATTTTGAGGCGTTCATCAGGGTAAACAGGTGTTAGGTTCTCAAACAACACCTTATTTCTTGCCACCTCTGGTGCTTCATCATTAATGGAAATCACACTTTTTAAAGCAAAGTATTTTTCACGGCTTCGAGGCGCGCGCACTTCACCTGCAATCAAATCACCTTTACGCAAATAGCCACGGCGAATCAACTGGTTGGACACATAAATATCATCCGTACCTGAAACATAGTTATCATCAGCAGTACGTAAAAAACCATAACCATCTGGCAATAGCTCTAAAACACCTTCTGAAATCACTGTTCCGCCTCTTAAGCTATGCTCTTTGAGGATAGAAAAAACCTGCGCTTGCCTACGTTTGCCCGCCGCATTCTCAATACCCAACTCATCTGCTTTTTCTAAAAGCTCTGTTTGCGACATAGCCGACACTTCTCGCAAGTGCAACGTAATGCCTTCAAATTCATTGGAAATTGGTGCTTCTTCTTGCTGGTCTTTACGACGGTTATTTTTATGACCATTACGATTGTTTTTGTGAGTATTACGATTGTTTTTATGAGCATTACGTTGTGGTCGTTGTTGCTGCTCTGCCTTTGTTTCTTCTGGTTTTGTTTCACCTGCGTCGGCTTGTTTCTTCTCTACAGAAGCTGTTGCATCGGCTGTAGTGCCTGTTTTTTCTTCCGTAGCTTTTGCTACAGCTTTTTTCTCAGCTGCACCCTTAACTGTTTTTACTGGAGTTTTTTCTAATGATTTTTCTTCAGGCTTAGATGCCTTCGGTTCAACATCTTTCTTAACACGCCGCGCACGTTTAGGTTTGGGTTTCTCTGCAACTTTATCTTCTGTATCATTTACCGAAGCAGTTTCCTCAACCTTTTTCCTGCGTACTCTTTTTTTCGGTGTTTCCACAGCTTCAGTATCAGTTCCTTCCGCAGTGCTATCTACCGCTTTCTTTTTGGTTGCACGTGGTTTGCGCACCGCTTTTTTCACAGGTTTAGCTTCAGCACTTTCTGCCTGATTCGATAATGGTTCAGTGGTTTCATCAGAAGACATAAATATTAAAACTCCAAAGGATTATTGTATTCCCGATAGCAGCGCACATTACAATATGCTACTTTTTATATGACCAAGGAAAATAAAAGATTTGTTCAGATACGGCTGCTGTATATTCAAGCGCACAACCATGTATTATAACTACAAGCGATTGCTATAAGTCACCCCTTCTCATGTCAAACAAAAAAAATATTCCACTTCATTGCAACACCGGTAAGTCCCAAGACATTTCACCCAAATCATCACGAACAGTAACGCGTATAGCCAAGGGTTTAACATAAGGGGGAGTTACTTGATTCCACACAGTTTTCCAGCTGGACTTCGCATCCAAGACTTCCACATTAAAGGAATCCAGCTTTACCAACTCCCAGCGAATAGGTTCAGCATGCGTCCTTGCCCATGGGCTCAATGCTTCGCGCTTTAACTTATGTGTATCCTCATCAATCAGGTATCGAACTAAGGTCAAACCTGGATACATAGGGTCTCGAATCAATAGCTGTAGTTCATCAAAAGCATTTTCGCCACGGCTATCATTCTTCAGCATAACAATCGGCTTATTTTTATCTTCTGATGTACTTAAATAACTGACATCTCTACGCAATTGTTTACCCAACCACTGCTGCTCTTCCAACTGTGTTCGATGCTCTTTAATCATCATAAAGCCTTCACCCGCAGGACCAAGTGCCGAAAAGGTCACTGCTGCAATCAAAGAAAACACCACGATTGCCAGCAAAACTTCAATCAATGTAAAACCTTTCATCATGGTTTTACGTGATACAAAAACAATGAGACATCAGGTTCGTCATAGTATGAAACCACTACATTTTGGCGCACAAACTTATCCAAGTCTGTTTTTTCAAGTGAAAGTTTCCATGTCATTTTCATACCGCGTGCTTCCACTTCACCTTCTCTTTCGGCAAGGTTAGTCGTAGCGCCAACACGCTGTTGCTCTAAAACATTGGTTGCTACTTCAAGCATAGTCGAATGAGCTAGCAAGCTACGCTGTGTATCCGCAGATAACCCCAGTCGCCCAGCTAAAACCGTCAAAGCCATCGCAGCAATCCCAAGAGCCACCAAGGTCTCAATCAAAGTGAAACCTTGCTCAGTCGCCCGTGTTTTCATGATTTATTTAAGACCCAAAACATCCTGCATATCATAACGCCCCGCTGGTTTATCAATCAACCACGAAGCTGCACGCACAGCGCCTTTAGCAAACACCATGCGGTCTGAAGCAAAGTGATTAATTTCAATGCGCTCTTCATCAGCAATAAACATCGCTTTATGGTCGCCGACAATATTACCACCGCGTGCTACAGAGAAGCCAATCGTGCCCGATTCACGCGCGCCCGTAATGCCTTCCCTGCTATACACAGCCACATCATCAAGGTTCACATCGCGCCCTGCTGCCAAGGCTACACCCATAGCCAAGGCAGTACCGGATGGAGCATCTACTTTATGTTTATGGTGCGCTTCATAAATTTCAGCATCATAATCAGCATTAAGTACGGCAGCGGCTTGCTGGATAAGGTTTAATGCAAGATTTACACCCACAGAGTAATTGGCTGCCACTATAGTTGGTGTATTTTTTAATATCGCATCCAACTCGGCTTGTTGGTTTGCATCAAACCCTGTTGTGCCAATCACCATTGCCATAGACTTCTCAGCCACTACTTTGGCATGAGCCAAACATGCTTTAGGTGCTGTAAAATCAATCAACACATCCGCTTCATCACAAGCAACCAAATTATCACGCACTTCAACATCCAAAGCATGAACACCTGCAAGTAAACCTACATCTTGACCCACTACAGATGAACCCTCACGCTCTGTTGCACCCACTAAAGTTGCACCTTCTGCCTGTGCTACCGCGCGCACCAACATAGTTCCCATGCGTCCCGATGCTCCTGAAATGATTACCCGCATAACCCAACTCCCTTGACTTAGTTCTCACCTGCTAAGTCATCCCATAATTTTTTTGCTTTGCCCAAAAATGAAGAGCGTTCTGGATAGACTTCATCACCTGTTTCTTTAGCAAAAGCTTTAAGCAATTCTTCTTGTTTTACTGTCAGCTTCTTAGGTACAGCAATCTGCACACGCACAAACAAGTCGCCTTTTTGATGCACACGCACATCTTTCACCCCATGCCCACGCAAACGAAATACTCGACCGCTCTCCGTGCCTGCTGGAATTCGGATTTTTACTTTGCCATCCAATGTTGGCGCATCTACTTCTGCACCCAGTGTTGCTTGGGGGAAAGTAATAGGCATTTCACAATGTAGGTCTGCACCATCACGCTCAAACATTGCATGTTCTTTGATGCGAACCACGATAAACAAGTCACCAGGCGCACCACCTTGTGTACCAGCCTCGCCTTCGCCACTCACCCGAACCTGCGCACCATCATACACGCCAGCAGGGATTTTTACTTTCAAATTTTTCTTCACTTTCTTGCGGCCTGTGCCGCCACAAGAAACACATGGAGACTCAATTTTTTTGCCCATGCCTTGACAACTTGGGCATGTTCTACGCACCGCAAAGAACCCTTGTTGCATTTGCACTTGTCCATGCCCACCACAAGTGGAACACGGTACAGGGTTGGTACCAGGGCGTGCGCCAGAACCACTACATGTATCACATGATTCATGTTTAGGAATTTCAAGCTCTACTTCCTTACCTTTAGCAGCCTCTTCTAAGGTAATGGTTAAATTATAACGCAAGTCAGACCCTTGGTTGTGCTGTTGACCACCGCCACCACCACCAAAAGCATCACCAAACACACTACCAAACAAGTCACCGAAATCTTGGTAAGCATGTGAGCTTTGGAAACCACCAGCACCAAAACCACCCATTTGATCATCTACACCAGCATGTCCATATTGATCATAACGCGCACGTTTTTCTTCATCAGCTAATATTTCATATGCTTCAGTAACTTCGCGAAAAGCTTCCGCTGCTTTTTCATCATCAGGGTTACGATCAGGGTGGTATTTCATCGCAAGCTTACGGTATGCACGTTTAATATCATTCTTATCTGCGCCCTTATCAACACCTAATACATCGTAATAATCTCTTTTACTCACCCTACACTCCTAAAACTTATTCTAACCCATCATGGCACAATTCATCATAAAAACACATAAAACACAAAAGGAGCAGAGCTTCTCAGCCCCGCTCCTTATGCTTACGCACCCAATAACAGGGGCTTATTTTTTACTATTGCTATCATCCACCACTTCAGCATCAACAATTTCAGCATCCTGAACATCATCTTTTGCTGAAGCTTCTGGTGCTTCGGCTGTACCTGCATCTTGCTCGCCTTGTTCAGCTTGCATTTTTTGGTACACAGCTTCGCCAAGTTTTTGCGATTTTTTGCCCAAGTCTTCTTCGGCAGCTTTGATAGCATCAAAGTCGTCACCTTTAAGTGCTTCTTTTAACACTTCCAAAGCTTCTTTAATCGCAGTCACTGTTGCTTCATCCACTGCATCGGCATGCTCTTCCAAAGATTTTTCAGTGGCAAACACAAGCTGATCAGCACGGTTTTTCGCTTCGATATTTTCTTTCAATTTCGCATCTTCTTCCGCATGCGCTTCAGCATCTTGTTTCATTTTTTCAATTTCTTCTTCGCTCAAGCCCGAACCAGATTCAATGCGAATTGAAGTTTCTTTACCTGTACCTTTATCTTTGGCATGCACATGGATGATACCGTTAGCATCAATATCAAAAGTAACTTCCACTTGCGGTGTACCACGTGGTGCTGGTGCAATACCTTCAAGGTTAAACAAGCCAAGTTCTTTGTTCGCCGAGAAAATTTCACGCTCACCTTGTGCTACTTTAATCGTTACCGCAGTTTGGTTATCCGCTGCAGTGGTATAAGTTTGCGATTTTTTAGTTGGGATGGTTGTATTTTTTTCAATAATTTTATTGAACAAACCACCTTCCACTTCAATACCAAGTGATAATGGTGTTACATCAAGCAACAACACATCTTTCACATCACCAGTCAAAATCGCACCTTGAATCGCAGCACCAATCGCTA
>JALUWH010000138.1 GCA_027019685.1 Ghiorsea sp.
TTCTGTGTCGTACCATCAGCAAAACCAATCGTTAAATGCTGCTGATAACCGTCAATACGCACATCTTTCAAATATAAATCGGCTTGTGGGCTGGTGCCATAAGTGGTAACGGGTCGATGTAGCGCATCACGCAACAATGCCACATTGGGATGTTCATGATGCAATACAACACGCCCATAAAACGGTGTTAAATTTACAAACTGCTTAAATGCAGCAATAAGCGTATCAAAATCACCATAGTGGTCTAGGTGCTCGGGGTCTATATTGCTCACCACTGAAATAGTTGGTGATAAACGTAAGAATGAACCATCGGATTCATCCGCTTCAGCCACCAGCCATGTTGATTCGCCCAAACGTGCATTATGACTGGTGGACATCAAACGCCCGCCAATCACATACGTTGGGTCTAAACCTGCGCTTTCCATACCATGCGCAATCATGGATGTAATCGTAGTTTTACCATGGCTACCTGCCACAGCAATGCCTTGTTTCATACGCATCAATTCAGCCAACATTTCGGCTCTAGGAATCACAGGAATGCCACGCTTATGGGCTTCCACTATTTCAGGATTATTATCCGATACCGCTGTGGTCACCACCACCACTTCCGCATCACCCAAGTTTTCAGCTTTATGCCCTACGTTTACGGCAACACCAATATCGCGCAGACGTTGCACATTTGGGCTTTCCGCCATATCAGAGCCTTGAACCTTAAAACCTTGATTACACAGCACTTCAGCAATACCACTCATACCAATGCCACCAATACCGGTGAAATGAATACATTTGACACGCAGCTTCATGGCTTCACCTCACCCACAAAGGGTTGTAACACTTGTAGTTGCAATGCTGCTGCATCACCCACAAATGCTGTTCTTGCATTTTGATGCATGCTTTCTAATTTGTTTTGGTTGCATAATGTTTTGGTAAGTTTAAGTGCCAACAATGTCTCATCACATTTATCTTGATCCAAAATTTCGGCTGCACCTGCATCCGCCAACACCTTGGCATTATAATATTGATGATTATCCGCAGCCCATGGAAGTGGTACAAAGAAACAAGGCATACCTACAGCCGCTGCTTCACATACTGTCATCGCACCAGAACGTGCCACCATCAAGCTTGCTTGCCTAAATAAGGCTGGCATATCGCTAGAATACGCTTGTACATCAGCTTGAATATCCGCACCTGCATAAATTGCCTGCACATCTTCAACACGCCCATCGCCAGCACCAACCAAATGTATCACTGAAAAGTCCAAACCTTGTTGGGCAAGTTTTACACATGCCAAGGGTACGGTTTGATTCAAAAACATCGCACCTTGCGAGCCACCCATGACCAATAAACATGGTTTATCTGCAAGCTGATATGTCACTGCTGCAATATCTTGACGCACTACATTACCTGTCACCACAGCTTTGTGCGTATGTGGCAAATGTTGTTCTGCTGAAGCAAAACCCAACATCATTTTATCACAAAAGCGGTACAAAATTCGATTGACCATGCCTGGAATAGCATTTTGTTCATACAGCACTACAGGAATGCGCGATACTAATGCTGCAATCACACCTGCCACGCTGGCATAACCGCCAACACCTACCAAAACCTGTGGTTTCTCTTTGCGCCAAGTCTTTAAAATCTTCAAAACTGCAAATGGCAACTCTAAACCCAATACCCGCAGACGTTGCAACCACCCCGCACCTTGCACGGCATGCATATTAAGCAACAACACATCTTCACCGCGCTCTGGCAATAATGTCGCCTCTAAGCCACGCTCTGCACCAATAAATTTCACTTGCATATTTGACCACTGCTTACGCACTGCATCTGCCAACGCCAATGCAGGCATCACATGTCCACCCGTGCCACCGCCAGCAATGCAAATCATGGGTAACTTACCATTCATGCTATCACCTCGTGATGTTCCACATGTTCACTACGCCGCACCCGCTTATTGCTTGCTTTCACCGGCTGATGTCGCTGCACTGAAAAAATCAAACCCACCAAGATACATGCACCAATCAAGGCACTACCACCATACGATATAAATGGCATAGGCATACCTTTGGTCGGAAAAATACCCATAGCTGCACCGAGATTAATGATGAAAGCCAAAGCCAATAAAAGCGTGCAACCCAATGCCAATAAGCGCTCAAAAGGTTTGACTGCATGTTTAGCAATCATAAAACCACGCCAGCAAAGCAT
>JALUWH010000139.1 GCA_027019685.1 Ghiorsea sp.
CCAAGAAGCTTATATCAATGGCGTATCTGTCAACGGCGGAGTTAAATTCAGCAGTTTTTCGTAAAAAATATTACGAATTGTAACCTTAAGCGACTCTATTTACTAAGAATTTTTTATCGATTTTTTTGATTGAAACTTATATAGATCTGAATCTACCAAACCCTCCTCCTTTTTTTCTTTAAGTCTATAGGAATCCCCAAGTATATTGATCACATGAGAATGATGCAGTAGTCTGTCAAGAATAGCAGTTGTCACAACTTTATCATTGGCAAATATACCACTCCACTGACTAAACACAAGATTTGAAGTTACAATGGTAGAACCTCTCTCATAACGCTTGGAAATAACCTGAAAGAAATGATGTGCATCTTCTTTGCTCATAGGGAAGTAGCCTATCTCATCGATAACAAGCAGTGATGGTGCCATGACTGCTTGTTTGATAAAAGAGTCATACCGTTTCTCTTTTTTTGCATGACTCATCTGTATGATTAAATCACTTGCTGTAATAAACCTAGCTTTGATACGTTTTTGTACTGCTGCATATGCCAGCGCAATAGCGAGATGTGTTTTTCCAACACCAGACTGTCCAAGTAAAATAATATTCTCTTTTCGTTTTACAAACTCAAGTGTAGAGAGTTCCTCTATCTGCCTACGGTTTACTCCAACAGTAAAATCGAAATCGAACTGCTCAAGCGTTTTTATCGTTGGAAACCCTGCCATCTTTGTAAGAGTTGCACGAGAACGTGATGCTCTATTGTCTGCTTCAAGTTTTAAGTTCTCATAGAGATACTCACTATATTTCCATCCCTCTTTGGCAGCTCTGTTGGAGAGTTCATGATGATGTTCATTAAGCATTGGAAGTTGCAACTCTTTGCATAAGAGTTCTATCTGCTCATTTATTGCCATATCGCACTCCCCATATAGTGTATATTATTGACATATGCAAGAGATGGCAACAACATATAAGCTGCAACAGGAATCAGAGCATCGTAACTTTGCAGGTCTCGTAAAGGGATGGAAATAGCTCTTCTATTAGAATTTTTGTTCTCTTGTGCTACACTTACATTTACAGTTTTTGTTGGATGGACTCCATAATAAGGCTTAGGCACAGCAAGCAGGTGAGGCTGCTCCTGTGCTAAAAGATCAAATGGTTTTTGCAAAGTTGTCTGATGTATTCTGGCATTAGCAGTAAAATCCAACCAGTCCATCACTTCTGCATTAGCATTTTCCAATGTCATTTTATAGCCCATGAGTGCGAGACGCGTTTTAAACATATTGTGAAAACTGTATCTGAAATAATGATTGAAGCGTTCAACTTTCCCTTTCGTTTGTGCGCGATAGGGTTTGCAAACTTTGAGTTTCATACCACAATGTTTCTGGGTAAAGTCCCGAAATTGTTCATTGAATTTATGTTTGCCTTTACCATAAGCATTTCGCTTGATAATGACAGTTTTCATATTATCATAAAGTCCCTCTTTGGGTACACCTCCAAAATACTCAAATGCATGCATATGACAGTCAATTAGTGTTTCAACTTTTTCATTATCGACATATTCAACATAAGCAGCCCGTGAGTATCCCATAGTTGCAACAAATGCAGATAACCCATCTTTTTTAAACTCTACCCAGTCAACTTGCATTTGTTGTCCCATATCTGTTTCAAACCTTACAAGTGGTTCTTCATCCTGAACCTTTTGGCGGAGTTGGTGTCTTTGGGCAATCTCTTTCATCCAGCGTAGGCTTCCTCTGTAGCCTAATTTTTGAATCTCTTGATAGATTGCTGTATTTGGTATAGAAACACCAAGTTCATGCGCTTTTCCAAGCATTGTTGCAATTGCTGGAAGATAAGGATCTACTGTTGTAGCAACAGGTTCTCGCTTGATAACGGGAATGTACCCCTCTGGCAGTTTGGCATATTTGGCAACCGTATCTCTACTAATATCAAGTTTACGTGCTATTGCACTTTTACTAAGCCCATCTTTGAGCATTTTATGAATCATTTTTACTTCACCTTTTTTAAGCATTCGTCCCCTTTCAATAATTTGAAAAAAGACTTTAACAAAATTAATTTGTTTCTTTAAGCTTTGGGTTGTAAAAACTACTTTTTATGCAGTTTTCATACTGCCTATTTTAACTCCGCCGGCGACAGCACCTGCTTTGGCTTCTGCTTCTATTTGCATAAGTTGATCTGTAATCCATTTTA
>JALUWH010000140.1 GCA_027019685.1 Ghiorsea sp.
CAGACTTGAATTAGCCTTGTCGGAATTAGGTTGTTTGGCTGCGCCAAGTTTTGCTAATTTTGTCTTGTTTCAACACCAAGATAGTTTGAGCTTGGTGAAGAAGCTTGAGCAAGAAGGTGTGATTGTTCGTCCTCTAGCACCCTATGCTATGCCTGATATTTTGAGGGTTTCAGTAGGCACAGTTGCAGAAAATGATGCTTTTTTAATGGCTTTAAGTAAGGTGTTGCCATGATTCAAACACTTGCAATCATTGGCGTTGGTTTAATTGGTGGCTCACTTGCTTTGGCACTCAAAGAAAAAGGTGCTGTAGGTAAAGTGATTGGTGCAGGGCGCAGCGAAGCTAACCTTAAACTCGCGCAATCCTTAGGTATTGTGGATAGCTGGACAACTTCTTTAACCGATGCTGTTAAAGATGCAGATGTAGTTCTTTTGGCTGTGCCTATGGGTGCTTATGCCCATGTCATGCAAACCATTGCACCAGCATTGAAGGCGGGTGCGATTGTGACTGATGCAGGCAGCACCAAACAACATGCACTTACAGTTGCAGCTCAATATTTACCCACTCATGCACACTTTGTAGCAGCACACCCTCTAGCAGGCACTGAAAAATCAGGTGCAGATGCTGCTTTTTCAACACTATACCAAGAACACTTATGTATTATTACACCGAATGAGACAACGCAAACCCAAGCTTTAGATGTAGTACAACAGATGTGGCAAGATGCAGGGGCAAATATATCAACCATGCCAGCGGCTGAGCATGATAAGTTGTTAGGTGCAGTCAGTCATTTGCCACATTTAGCAGCGTTTGCTTTGGTCAACGCCGTCAACAAGCAAAAAACAGATGACTTTGACCCTATGGCTTATGCCGCAGGTGGTTTTAAAGATTTTACACGCATTGCATCATCTTCGCCTGAAATGTGGCGTGATATTGCCTTGGCAAACCGTGATGCTTTAGAGCAACAAATTGATATTTTGATGGATGAATTGCAAAATATTAGGGTGGCATTGCAGGCAAGTGATAAAAAAAGTTTAACGGCATTGTTTTCATCGGCAAAAGATGCAAGGGATGATTGGCTGGCAAAACGGGAAAAAGGAAAATAGATGAATATCGGCGGCACATTAATCGCAGGGCCAGCAAAAGGCGCACTGAAAGGTAATATCACAGTTCCTGGTGATAAATCCATGTCTCATCGTTCTATTATGTTGGGCGCATTGGCAGATGGTGTGACTCGTATTGAAGGTTTTTTGCCTGGCGATGATAACTTTGCCACGGCTGCCATGTTTGAAGCTATGGGTGCAAAGGTTACTTGGCTGAATAAAGAAAAAACAGCTTTAGAAGTGCAAGGCGTTGGACTATATGGCTTAAAAGAGCCTGAAAATGTATTGGATGCAGGCAATTCAGGTACTGCGGCACGTTTAATCACTGGAATTTTGGCGGGGCAGGATTTTCATAGCGTGATGGTGGGTGATGCTTCCTTGCATTCGCGCCCTATGGCAAGGGTGGCAGACCCTGTGCGAGCTATGGGTGCCAAAGTTGATGGTCGTGAAGGTGGTAATAAAATGCCATTGTCTATTCGTGGCGGCAAATTAAAAGGCATGGACTTCCAGTCACCCGTGGCATCAGCACAAGTGAAATCATGTGTATTATTGGCAGGGTTGTTTGCTGATGGTGAGACATCTGTAACTGAACCTAAGGCCACGCGGGATCACACTGAACGTATGCTTCCTTTGTTTGGGCAAGATGTGGAGCGTGTGGATGCTTTGACTTCACATTTAAAACCTTGTGGCAAACTCACTGCACCCAAAGAAGTGGTGCAAATTCCAGCTGACCCATCATCGGCAACCTTTTTTGCTGTGGCAGCGTCGCTTGTTGAGGGTTCTGATGTGGTTTTAAACAGCATTGGTATCAATCCTAGGCGTGATGGTTGGCGCAGAGTGATGGCGGATATGCAGGCATATTTAACTCTTGAAGCTGAAAATACTGTGGGTGCAGAGCCTGTGGCAGATATTCGTGTTAAAGCTACCCGTTTGCAGGGTATGAAGGTGAACCCGCAAGATATTCCTGATGCGATTGATGAGTTTCCAGTGTTGTTTGTGGCAGCAGCATTGTCCGATGGCACCTTTATCTTGGATGAAGCTGAAGAGTTGCGGGTTAAAGAGTCTGACCGTATTGCAACCATGGTGGCTGCCCTTCAAGC
>JALUWH010000141.1 GCA_027019685.1 Ghiorsea sp.
CTGTATCAAATATAATATTGGAGTCCGCACAAAATGCCACACGTTGTTCGCCATGGATGGTGATAAAACTGCTTGACCAAATGCGCTGTGTTAAAACATCCAAATCATGGTTAGCTACATCATTGGGTAAGTAACCATGTAAACCCAATGCGATGGCACGGTCAGTGGCATGTCCTTTACCTGTTGCCGATAATGAGCCTTTGAGAATGCAGCGCAAATGAAGTTTTTTAGTCTGTAAAGGTAGCAGGTGGTGTTTTAAGGATTTTATAAACGTGTGTGCGGCCAACATAGGCCCCATGGTATGTGAGCTTGAAGGACCAACACCAATTTTAAACAGTTCCAGTGCGCTGATAAACATAAGTCACCTCCAACACTACAAAATAAGCGTAACTAGATGATGCTTTTAGGTCAAAACAAGGAAATAAAGGCTATTTAGAAAGTTTCTGTTGAAGGGCTCGTAGTGCACGACCACGATGGGACACTAAAGCTTTGTCTTGCGGGTCGCTTTGGGCAAAAGTTTTTCCTAATTCAGGGCAGAAGAATAGCGGGTCATAACCAAAGCCTGTATCCCCTGATTCCTCTGTAATGATATGCCCTTCTACCCTACCCTGTGCGGTTATATGTTTGTTATTTGGTGTAGATAGGTGCAAAGCGCAAACAAAGTATGCTGAACGGTCTTTAATACCCTTTAAATCGTGTAATAACTTTATATTGTTATCCGCATCTGTGGCATGCTCACCTGCAAAGCGAGCTGAGTATACACCAGGCGCACCATCAAGTGCATCAACACATAAACCTGAATCATCGGCAAGTGCTGCGCATTGGTTGGCTTGCATAAAAGTATCAGCTTTCTTTTTGGCGTTGCCTTGAAAATCTGGCGCATCTTCAACCACATCAACAAATATTGTTTGTTCAGCAGGTACGACTTGAATACCCAAACAGGTAAGAATATCTTCTATTTCAGCACGTTTTTTCTTGTTATTACTCGCAATAACAAGTTTTGAAAGGTTCACTTAGCCATGACCTTGGGTTTCATACAATTCAGCTAAAATTTCACGTGCGCCAAGGTCTAAAATGGTATCAGCAAGCTGAATACCTAAGCTTTTTGCATCACTTCTAACGCCTGATACTTGGCGGCGAATCAGTGTTTTTCCATCCACAGAGCCTACAAGCCCATCCAAACGAAGGTTATCGCCATCTAATGTGGCATATGCGCCAATGGGAACTTGGCAACCGCCTTCAAGATGCGCCAAAAATGCACGCTCTGCCAAGGTTCTATCTACGGTATCCGCATCATTTAAGGTATCAACCATACGATTGACTTTATCGTTATCATCTTTGGTTTGAATGCCTAATGTGCCTTGGGCAACGGCGGGCAATACATCATCCACTTCCAAAAACCCGTGCATTTGGTCTTGCATACCCATGCGTTTGATACCAGCAGCGGCAAGAATCACGGCATCCACTTCTGTGCCCAATTTGTTGCGGCGCGTTTGGATATTTCCACGAATAGAAACACATTTAAACTTCGGGTATTTGGCATTGATTTGCGCGATACGGCGCAAGCTTGATGTGCCAATCGTGGCATCTTCTGGTAATGAATCCAAATCACCACCTGTGACGGTGGCATAAATATCACGGGGGTCTTCACGCTTGGGGTGTGCGCGAATGGATGTGCCAGCAGGCAATTCGGTTGGTACATCTTTCATGGAGTGTACGGCAATGTCTGCCCTGCCATCAAGTAATGCTTCATCAATTTCCTTGGTGAATAAACCTTTACCACCCACTTTTGCCAAGGGTACATCTAAAATTTTATCACCTTTGGTGACGATTTTAACGAGTTCAGTGGTTGTGCCGGGAAACAAACGTTCTAATTCAGCAGAGACCCATTCAGCTTGCCATAAGGCAAGGGGTGATTTACGAGTTGCAATACGAATATGGGTCATTTAAAGGCTCCGCGAGTGTTCTCACCGATAAAGCACAGCCCAAAGTTATTTTATGGTCAATAACCGTTTCTGATTGGTTGCTGTGTTTAAAGGTGTAATATCGACAATAGTCTCTTTTCCTTTTTTTAATTGCAAGTGTAAGGGGGCTTTGCTCATGGCTTGTAAGTAATGAAAGGCAGCAAAATCAGCATAATCTTCCGCCCATGATAACGAAGCATAGAGAGATACAAAGGGGCGTT
>JALUWH010000142.1 GCA_027019685.1 Ghiorsea sp.
TTCACGCAATCCACTCTCCACGGAATGTACACCATCAATCCCCTGTAATAATGCCATCAAAGCCTTGCCTGATTTTATTCTATCTGTATCTGTGCCTGTAATTTCAACTTGTAATGCACGTCCTGTTGGTGGGCCCCCTTTAAGCATAACATAATTAATATCCACATCAGGAAACTTCCCTGCCAATCCTGCTTTTACATCATCCATCACCGCATAGGCCGAAACATCTCTATGCGCAAACGATATTAAAATCACTTTTAAGTAACCAAACCTATCTCCAATTTGTTTAAGCGACTCTTGTTCATTAGCTGCATTATCCCCTGCTACACCTACTGTGGTTTCCAACAAATCTTCTGGCACATGTTTGCGAACTTCTTTATCAATCGCCAACAATGTTTGCCGTGTTTCAGCCAATGAAGAACCTGCAGGTAAAGTAACCTGTAAATAAAACTGATCTTCAGCACCTGGAGGAAACAACTGAAACTTCACTATACCAGCCAAAGCTATCGAACCAATAAATGCTGCTACAGTTAAAGCAACGGTAACATAACGCAAACGCAAAGCTTTACGCAATAAAAATTCATACACATTGGTCAACCAAACAAGCATCTTACGCTCTTTAGGGTGTTTATTAGGATTGGCAAAATCAGCAACATGGTTTGGTAAGATAAAAATAGCTTCCAACCAAGAAAACATTAACAAAATCACTACAACAACTGGAATTGAGTAAACAAACTTACCAATAATACCGTCCATAAACATCATCGGTAAAAAAGCAACCACTGTAGTCAACACTGTAGCAGTCACTGGCCCTAACAGCTCTTGCGTTCCTTTAATGGCTGCATCTGTAGGCGACAAGCCCTTTTCCATATGGTAAGTCGCATTCTCGCCAATAATAATGGCATCATCCACCATCAAACCCAACACAATGATAAACCCAAACATGGTCAATAGGTTTAAAGTTGTACCCATTAAGAATAACACCAGCAAACCTGAGAAAAAGATAATGGGCAGCCCCCACGCTGTGGTAAAAGCCACCGAGGGTCTTAAGAATGCAAATAACGTTAACAATACCAATACCAAACCAATCGCACCATTGCTGGTCAACACATCCAAGCGAACACGTGTATTGATTGAAAAATCTTTATATGCACGCACCTGAATTTCTTCACCATAATGCTTGGGAATCAGAGGTAAATAAGCACGTACATGATCCACAACATCAATAATATCCGCATCCCCTTTTTTCACGACCGTGAAGTTAATAGCGGGTTCACCCATAGCATCGACATAACGCCTAGGCTTCTCCAACGTTTGGGTGACATCAGCAATATCTGACAAATACAGTGCCTGACCAAATTCATTGGCTCGTATAACCAATGAAGCTGCATCTTTAGCTGATGTAAACTCACCGTTAACTCGAATGGTTTTAATACCTTCCTTTGTATTGAGCTGTCCCCCTGGTGCATTCACATTCCACTTTTTGATAAGCGCAATCACATCGTCCGTAGATACACGGTATTGCTGCATTTTTTCTGGGTTCAACGTGATACGAATTTCTTCTTTTCTGTCACCAAAAACATTTACCTTAGACACACCAGGTAAAGCTAATAAGTCGTCTTCAATTTTGTTGGCTATATGTTTTAATTTCAACGCTGGAATATCACCAAAAATTGAAAGCGAAATAACGGGGGTTTGTTCAGATTTAATCTCTTTTACAAAAGGGTCTGCAGGCAAATCATCAGGTAAAACTGCGCGATTAACCGCTTGCTGCACATCAGATACAAACCTAGAGCGATCGGTATAGTTCGGGTCAATCTCAATTAAGATCTCCATAGTACCTGGATAGGATGTGGATGTGGTTTTCTTTATCCCATCAATGCCCTTAAGCTCACGTTCAATAGGCATGGTTACCAATTGCTCAAGTTCTTGTGGTGATGCACCAGGATAAGCTGCACCAATTACTACCAAATCAAAGTTCACACTAGGAAATGCTTCACGTTGAATATTCATGGCTGCATAAATACCACCTAGCAATAACATGCCCGATAACATATTCACTAAAAGACCGCGCCTTACAAAAAATGCAATCATATTATTCATTGCACATCCCCTTGTGTTTGTCCTAACAATTCTGGCAATTCACCCACAGCCAAAGCCAACTTATACTCTGTCAAACCAAGACTAACTCGCTGGATAGCTTCGCGAAGCTGCGCTGCTCTTAAATCACCTTCAAACTGAATCACGGCTGATGTTGGCGTTCGTCCTTTTTGATAACGCTCCATTTCTGCTTGATACTTTTTCTTTTCAGCTTTCACTTGTGCCTTTGATGCTTTAAGCGTGATTTTAGCACTGTGCAAGTCATTCAACAGCGTGGCAATTTCTGTCTGCAAATCCATCAAAGCTTTTCGACGTTCAATATTAATACCCTCCAGCGCCAACACACCTTTTTGCACCGCAGCATGACTACTTTTATTGTCCAATACGTCACTAAACTCAACACTGATGCCGATATATCTATCATGTACAGGATTAAAACCTTTAGTAAAAGCTGTGCCAGCATTACCATCCAAAGCTCGAGTACCCACCTGCCCAATCAAGTCCAACTGATAATCATCCGATGTTTGCGCTAAACTTAACTGTGCTTCTGCTGCCTTATATTGTGCCGCTAATACTTGGAAAACAGGGCGTTTAGACTCTGCTTTAGCCAACATTTGAGATACGGACTGTAATTGAATCTTGGGGGAGTTAAACTTCACAACAAGTGGGGTATTCGCCTCTTGATACATCAGACGATTCAATGCTGTTTGTGCCGCTCGTTTTTCAGCCTTGGCTTGCGCCAACTGCAGCTTTCTCGCCGCCAATAATGCTTCAGTCTGGTAACGATCTGCTTTTTCTACCAAACCAAAACTCTCTCGCTTCTTTTGATTTTCTAAAAGCTGAGTTGCCCGCAATACCGCATCCTTGGCGAGTTTCAAAGATAAATCACTCAACACAAATTGGGCATACATACCAATTGCCTGACCTGCAATTTGTTCTTTAAGCAAGGCAATACGTAGCTTTGCCGCTTGCTCTTCTTCTGCACTGGCTTCTTTTTGATACCTATAATTGGGGTTACCTGAACCAGCAACCAAAGGGTAACGGTATATTAAATCAATTTGATGTTGGTATTGTGGGTTGGGTGTGCTTTGGAATGCTGGGATAACTGAAGCTGGGTAAATCAGTTCGGCACGATTATATAATAGTGTTCCTGTTAATGTGCTGCCATTCTCAAAAGGCTGAACAACTTGACCTGAAATAAATGCTGCATTGGTCTCTGTCGGTGAAAAAGGATTGGTTGTTGGCGCGCTTTCATTACTCAAACCAATGCTTGCGCCATAATGCATATCCAGCGCCCCATCAAGCTGCATACTATTGGCACGTTGAATATTCACCTGCACACTTGAAGCTTGCAAGTCTGGGCTTTTCGCAAACGTATTGCTTAGCACATCTGATAAAGATAATATTTTTGCCTGCACTGGTGTTTGCAGCACAAAACACAAACACGTTGTCATCCATATTTTTCCAGCTTTGTTCACACTCACACCTCTTTGCTTGTTCACTATAGTTTATATTCTATAAAACAAAAACATGCGACGAACATTAGAAGAATAGTTGATGCCGTCAACTATTGATTTGGTCAATCAATTTCGCTAATATGCGGCACATGGATGATTTGCAATGCGATAATATAAAAATTGGTCAACTCATGCCGCTGGTAGGGCATTTGATGTGTTATGTGCGCCAGCAAACTAGCCAAGCCTATGCCGAGCTAGATTATGATATTACACCTGAAGCTGCTGATGCCCTAATGGTTATCCAGCATTTTGATGGGCTGCCGCAAAAGAAACTGGCTCATATACTCGGCAAAGATAAAGCATCCATCACTCGCCTACTCAACAGCTTGGTCAAATGCCAGTTAGTAGAACGCATTCAAGATTTAGAAGATAGGCGCATCATTCGCGCCCATATCACCGAAGAAGGCAAGGCTGTATTCCAAAAAATACTGCCTAAGCTTCATGCGCTTAGCGACCTTGCTTTAGCAGGAATCAACGAACAAGATTTCAGTATTCTATTGCAAACCATGACAACCATTGTTCACAACACCAGCGCACCGTGCTGTAATTCCTGATTAGTGGTAACAGGCTCCTAGCGTTCTTTATAACCTGTAAACATAGAGCGTACCAAATTTTCACCGTGTTGTTTCATTGCTACAAACACACCCAAAATATGCGCACCAATCAGAATCAACATCAAGTTTGGCAGCTCATAATGGATAAACTTAACCACATCACCCATGCTGTCTGAAATAGGAAGACCTAACGCCCAAACTGGACCTGTATACTCGCTCCAACCCAATAAGGTTAAACCTGAAAAAGTTAAAACCAACAAACCCCCAAGCAATGCAAATACCATCGCTCCACCCAAAGGGTTATGACCTATATAATGTTTTTTGTGTTTATTGCTCATAATCGCTTTGAAATTTTCAATGTATTCCGATGGCGGAAAAACAAAGTTTGAAAAGCGTGCATATTTAGAGCCAATAAAGCCCCATAAAATACGCGTAACAATCAATGTCGTAATAAAATAACCCAACCACTCATGTACTTCATCCAAGTCATAAGTTTCATTATAGCCATAAGCAGCCGTTAAATAGGCTGCAGTAAAACTTAATACCAAACTCCAATGAAATATACGTACAAATAAGTCCCAAACTTTTTCTTTCATCTGCAAAACCACCCCATTTTTTTATTTTTTACTATGTACAATCAAACTACAAGCTACGCTTAGAACAAATGGTTATATTGAATTAGTCTTCCCAATAACCATAACCTGGAATACGGATACCACGCTCACCAAAGTTACCTCGTTCTGCACCTGTATGACATGCCGCACAATTACTCAAAGAGCGTACTTTAGGGTTACCCTGTACCATGCGTTTTGGAATTTCATTGTGCTCACGTTTGAAATAGCGCAGCTCAGTAATTCGCAATGGTGATTCACCTTTAGAAAAGCGCAACAAACGTTTGCCTTTCTTATCGGCAGCATACGTTTTTAAATATGCCAAAATAGATAATCTATCTTGCTCATTCACTTCTGCATTATCACCAAAGTGGTCTTCCAAAGCTTTGGGAGCCATGAGTTTTTCCCAAGAAGCACTGGGTAACAAATTGGGCTGGTAAGCCATATGACAGGATGCACAGTCAGACTGATAAAGCTTGTTTTGTGGAATCGTCACACTACTTTGACTAAAGCGACTAAAAAAACCTTCGTGTTCATCCTCATCATCATCTGCAATAGCTAGAGATGACAAACTTAAAGATACAAGACCTACCAACAAAAAGTTCAAATAATGTTTTTTCAAAATATACTCCTAAACCATATTTACTTACCAAAAGTGCGGGTATCGTAACCCCACAACATGCATCTCATGTGACAGCAGTCACAGCTATGCACGTTCCATGTATTCACCTGTTTCTGTATTCACCCGAACCTTAGTCCCTGCTTCTAAATAAGGAGGAACCATGATAGGTGCACCTGTCTCTAAAACCCCTGGTTTATATGAACTGGTTGCTGTTTGCCCTTTGATGGAGGCATCACATTCAGTCACTACAAGGTTAACCGATTGCGGAAGTTTCACGTTTAAAGGTCGCTCATCATGAAACTCCACTTCCACTTCCATTTCAGGTAGCATATAAGGTTTGGCTGCTTCGACCATATCTTCGCCCAAGGCGATTTGGTCATAAGTTTCCATATCCATAAAATTATACTGACCAGCATCTGCATAAAGAAATTGCATTTTACGTTGATTTAATACGATGCGGTCAACTTTTTCTGTTGAATTAAAACGTTTATTGGTCTTGTTTCCTTTCTCAAGGTGTCGCATTTCCAACTGCATACAAGCTACGCCTTTACCTGGTGTCACATGATGTGTTTTCACAACCTTCCACAGACCACCATCCCAGTCTAAAATATGACCTGTGCGAACCGAAGTTACATTAATAAGCATGGTGTTTCTCCTCTTTCAACCATCGCAACCTTCTCAAAAACGGTGCCCATGGTATGTTTGCCATAATTAATAAAAAATGAAGCCTAGCTATTCCCGTACTAGACAACAACCGTGAGGATGATTCATGAGCATAACATTGCAGGAAACATTTGACCGCTTCCTCCTTGATTTACAAAAACAAGATCACGTCGAACCTGAAAACATACGCAAAGCTGAACAAACCTTTCAGTTTTTCAGTGAGTATTTGGTTTATTATTCTGATTTGTTTCAATCTGAAGACATGGAAGAAGAAGTTTCTGCACAAGCTTGGGAAGAATCTTTGGACAGCTTTATCAATAAACTTATGCAAGGTGAACATCAAGAAGATGCAACCCTCTCCTTAGACGAGCTTCCCTTAGAGCGTATTACAAGTGAATACCTTCGAGACTTTATTGCTTGGCATTTGCTACGCGAACCTTCAACCAACTCACTTATGGTGCAAGAATGCACTGAAATTTTATTAAACTGGTTACAGTTCACGCACCAACACCATTGGATGGACGACAAAACATTTGAGTCCAGCAAACTTGTTTTACAAGACACCCTACCTGATGCAAAACGCGCTGCTATTGCTGCCCATTTACTTTTGTATCATATCCGTTTGGGCGGTGGTGTATCACCACGGTTACGTGGCACACGGTTTTCATCTTTTAAAGAAGGACATGCTCGTATTGCACAAATCAACACCAACCAACTATGGTTATCTTTTGATAGTGAGCCTGACAAACTGATTGGTCCGATTACTTTACCTGATGCTATTTTGCAGCAGCTTCGCGAGGGTGATGTGATTGATATTGAGTTAGGTCTGCGTGATAATGTATGGAACATTGTTGATGTTGGCCCTGTATATCCTGCCGTTGTTTATGTTGCTGCAGAAGAAATGACCTTGCCTGATAAACTTACATGAATTTATTTTAATAAAACCTTGAAGATATTTTCATCTATGGCACGGTAGCGCCCATGAAAGCCTTGTTAGGAAAGAGATAGTTTGACGACAGAAATATCGCAAGATATTCATCAAGAACAAGTCTCACTATTGTATAGTAATATACCCAGCACCCTCATTGCTAGTATTGCCTCAGGTTTTGTGCTTATCGTTGTACAATGGCCCGTCATCCAGCATACAACTTTAATCCTTTGGTTCGCCTTTCTTTGCCTGTCTTTACTGCTCCGAATGCTTATTTACAAACACTTTCCAAAAGAGCAAATCCAAAAAAATGATGTGCAACGCTGGGAAAACTATTTGCTTATTGCCGGGATACCTTCTTTTATCTGTTGGGGTGCAGCAGGTATTTTCTTATTCCCAAACAATCAACCACTGTACCAAGCCGCAACCCTTTTAATTCTTGCAGGCATCGGCGCTGGTGGCACTAACTCCTTAAGTGCGCAACCCAAATTTGTTTATGTTTTTTTACCACTCATCCTCATGCCAGCATGTATCATGCTATTTTTGGAGCAGTCCCGCGTTGCGACTGCATTAGCAATCGTATATATATTATATGCTTTATTTTTAATCTACAACGCACTGTCTGACTATAAATCTCACCTTACAAACATTCGTTTACGCATACAAAGCAAACATCATGAAGCAAATATGTATCAAGCTAAGAAACGAATGCGTATTAATGAAGCTAGACTTATGGAAGCAGAGAAAATAGCACACATGGGCTGCTGGGAATGGGATATAACATCCAACGATATGTATTGGTCTAAAGAAACTTTTCATATATTTGAAGCTGAACCCAAACAGTTACGACCTACACTAGACACTTTCCTTGCTTACATTCACCCCAAGCAAAAAGAACAAGTTCAAACAGCGTTCCAACACATTGTTAACCAGCAACAAATGTGCAGTAAGGAAATATTTCAACTTCAAACAGAAATAAATTCAACCAAAACTGTACGCTGCATTGCCAAGCCCGTCTTAGATAAAACAGGTCGTGTGGTTCGTATCATAGGTATGATTCAAGATATATCAGAGCAAGTTGCGCTTGAAGAGCAACTGATTCAAGCACAAAAGTTAGAGTCCATCGGTGTGCTTGCTGGTGGCATTGCCCATGATTTTAATAATATGTTAGGTAGTTTGCTTGGGCAAACCTACCTTGCCCGTAAAGAAACCCAAGGTAATACCCAGCTTTTAACGCGACTTGAAAATATTGAGCGCATCAGCAACCGTGCAGCACAAGTAGTGCAGCATTTATTGATTTTTGCTCGCAAAGATAACACGCAACGACAAAACTTTGATATCACAAGTTTTATGCGTGAAACAACACATCTAAATGCTGCAGCCGTACCTGACAATATTATACTGCATCAGGAATTAGAAAGCAGTGCCTTGCATATTCAAGGTGACTCTACCCAAATTCAACAAATTATACTTCATCTATTAAACAATGCTGTACATGCCTTACAAAAAACAAAGAACCCAAGTATTCACTTGCGGTTAGAGCTTTTTATACCTGATATCATGTTTCAACAACAACATAAAGTGGGTGACACACCACTTGCCCACCTATCAGTTCAAGATAATGGCTGTGGCATCAACACAGATAAAACCAAACACATCTTTGAACCCTTTTACACTACCAAAGGCGTTGGTGAGGGTACAGGACTTGGGCTTGCCATGGTTTATGGCGCAATACAAAGCCATCACGGTATTATTGAAGTGGATAGCCGTTTAGGGCAAGGCACAACCTTCCATATGTATTTACCCATCACGCACGTCGAACAAGATGCGATGGAACAAAGCAGTAGTTTACAAAACCTCACCGCATACACCCATAAAAGTGAAACTATTTTACTGGTCGATGATGAAGAAATTCTTAGACAGTCTCTGGAGGAAGCATTACAAAGCCTAGGTTATACTGTAATCGTTGCTAAGGATGGACAACAGGCTGTGGATAGCTTCCGTCAACACCAAGAAAAGATTGCCCTTGTTCTCTCTGATATTGTGATGCCCAATATGAATGGACATGAAGCTGCACAGCATATACGCGCAATGAACCCTGATATACCATATATATTTATGAGTGGTTATGACTCATCACAATTTTCCCAAAAAGCTGAGCTTGATAATAGTATTCTAATCAAGAAACCAATGCGTATCCATAAACTACATCATTATATACGCCAATTGATTGATACACCAACAAACAACACATAAGCGGAAAAAAATTCCCTGCCTTCGGTTATTCATGCCGAAAGCCTGACAACAACAAAAACAAAAACACTTAAAAAACAATCACTTAAAAAACAATCAACCTTGGCATCAAACATGCTTTTTCTTCCATACACAGTTTCAATCGTGCCCTAGGAGAAAAATATGCAACGTGGTTTCTTTATTTCAGGTGTCGCAAGTACTATGGCTGAAAACCGCCTAGACAATATCACGCATAATCTCGCCAACGTAAACACTACAGGCTACAAAGCATCCCGCTCATCTTTCAAAACTGTTTTATCCAATAACTTAATGGCAACAGGCAACAAAGAAAAAACACCTGCATCTTATTTAAGCATGGGGTCACAATATATTGATACCAAAGCAGGAACCATCAAACAAACCAGCAATGCCTTAGACTTTGCTATCCTTGCCGAAGGCTATTTCCAAGTCGAACAGCCTGATGGCAACGTCGCTTTAACACGAGCAGGCAACTTTCGCCTTGATGCAGATAGCAACCTAATTACCCAAGGCGGCTTGCCTGTTCTTGATGACTCAGGCGTACCCATCACTTTACCCAGTGGTGAAATCACAGGCACCAATGGCGGAGCGATTTATGTTAATAACCAACAAGTTGCACAACTGGCTTTGGTCAAAGTGATTGATGATAAACAACTGCAACAAAAAGAAGGCACGCTTTTACTCACTGATGATGCCAACATGGAATCAGCTGTGGGTGAAGTTGTTGTGCAGCACGGTGCACTTGAAGGCTCTAACGTCAATTCAGTGCTCGCTATGACTGAAATGGTCGCCACCTTAAGAGCATACGAATCAACAATGAAAGTTGTTGAACAATACAATCAACTGGCTGGGCAACTTAGCTCAAATGTCGGAAAAATATCAGGTTAAGAGGTAAACTATTATGATGCGTTCACTATGGACAGCCGCAACAGGCATGGCAGCACAAACCACCAACGTTGATGTGATTTCTAACAACCTTGCCAATGTTAATACCGCAGGTTTTAAGCGTGGCAGGGCCAACTTTCAAGATTTGATGTATCAGCAAGTTAAAGCACCCGGCGCAGAATCTAGCGCTGCTGGTACCCAGCTACCTTCGGGTATTCAAGTTGGTCTTGGCGTACAAACAGCAAGTATCGAATATGTGTTTTCTGAGGGTAGCTTTCAACAAACCAGCAATCCTCTAGACATTGCCATTCAAGGCAAAGGTTTCTTTCAGGTTTTATTGCCCAATGGTGAAACAGGGTTTACACGCTCAGGCTCGTTTAATCGTGATGCACAGGGAACATTGGTAACATCCAGTGGCAACCCCATACAACCCACCATCAGTATCCCTGCCGATACAATAAGCATTCATGTTGGGCAAGATGGTACTGTATCTGTAGAGCAACCAGGCTCTTTATCTACTGTTGTTGGTCAAATTCAAACCGTGGACTTCAGTAATCCCGCAGGTTTATCGCATTTAGGCAACTCTATTTTTCAAGCCACCAACTCTTCAGGGCAACCGCTTACTGGCAACCCTGGTGAAAATGGTTTTGGTGGTTTGGGTCAAGGTATGCTGGAGATGTCCAATGTGAATATGGTTGAGGAAATGGTCAATCTGATTGCAGGACAACGTGCATACGAAATGAACTCCAAATCCGTACAAGCTGCTGATGAAATGTTACAAACAGCCAATGGTTTGAAACGTTAATATGAAAACGTTAGCTACTTTCTTCGTTATGTTGTTCATGACGCAGGGGTTACAGGCTGCTACCCCTGTACAACCCAGCATCAACATCGAACTACAAAAGTCGCTAACGGCATTTTTTGCCGCCCAACCCAAGGCAAATGGTGCCATTGCCAAACTTGTCAAAGTTCAACATTGGCCAAACATTCAAGGAAGCGTGCGTTGGTCTTTACCCAACTTGCGTTTTTTACCCAAACGTGTGTCTTTAATTGCCGAGCAGGGGCATGGGAAAAGCCTAAGAAGATGGTATGTATCCACCCAAGTTCGCTGGGTTCGTCAAGTTGTCACAATGAAGCATGATATTTCGGCACGAACCGTGCTAGATAGAAGTATGTTACAAAAAGAATGGAAAGACATTGCAGGTTTACGCGGACAAACTTGGACAGACATCAATGATGTTATCGG
The DNA here is from genome assembly GCA_027019685.1 of Ghiorsea sp. GTDB lineage: Bacteria > Pseudomonadota > Zetaproteobacteria > Mariprofundales > Mariprofundaceae > Ghiorsea. Next base: position 11,398 of record JALUWH010000142.1, read on the forward strand.
TTTAAAAACACTACGCAATATGCGTAAAAATGATGTGGTGGTATCCAGTATTGTCAAACGCCCACCTCTCATCAAACGTGGTGACCATGTCACCATTTTGGTTAAAACAGCAGGTATTCAAGTGCGCGCTGAAGGTATTGCCCTTAAATCAGGCAGCCGTGGTGATCGAATGTTGGTGCAAAACATTCGCAGTAAACAAACGCTACAAAGTATTGTGCAAGATGCACATACCGTCTCCATTACAATGGGAGGTGCATAATGCAAAAAAACATCATCGCTTTATTGTGCCTATTAGCACTACAAGCTTGTACAGCAACCAAAGCGCAAGTCACAGAAGATGTAAATAAACCTATTGTTGATCAGGCTCTGCAAACCACCGAGCGTCATCAAAGTCATACTGGCTCATTATGGAACAATAGTGGCTCAACCATGTTTACCGACCCCAAAGCCCATAGGGTAGGTGATTTGGTCATGGTATTGGTTCAAGAAAATGCCAGTGCCACTCGCACACTTGGCACGAAAAAAAGTAGGAAATCACAACATAAATCTAGCCTTAGTGCTTTGTTCGGTCTGGAAAAAAGCATTGCCCCCAATTTTGACCCCAAAGTGGCCATGGATACCAGCAATGATAAAAGCTTTGCTGGCAGTGGCGAAACAACCAATACAGATTCACTCATTGCTTCAGTAACCTCTGTCGTCACAGAAGTTTACCCCAATGGTAATATGAAAATTATTGGTCGCCGCCAAGTAACCATCAATCAGCAACCTCAAGAGTTAACATTTACAGGTATTGTTCGTCCTTCTGATATTTCAGCGAACAATACCATTTTATCAGCACAAGTTGCCCAAGCACATATCAGCTATGGTGGCGGCGGTTCATTGGCTGCAATGTCGGATGAAGGTTGGTTAGGGCAAACCTTGGATTTCATATGGCCATTTTAAAGGAAAACA
>JALUWH010000143.1 GCA_027019685.1 Ghiorsea sp.
TTTTGCACCTTTTCAACCAAAGCAGGGATGATTTGGTCGCGTCCAAGCGGGTGCTTGATATGCGTTTGAGCTTTTGCCCATGTGGCAAGCAAGTCATCCCAAGTGTTTTTAGGGTGCTGCGTTGGGGCATGATAAAACTGACGCTGCTCCACCTCCAAAACGCCTTCACGCACAGCTTGAATGGCAGCATTTTCTTTATCTTGTTGGTAAGGGATAACAATGTTTAAACCTTGGCGACGCAAGGTGTTGAGCCCAAATTGCTGAACCAATTGTTCATGTACTTCTTGTGCATAGGCATCGCTGAGGTGTTTTGTGGGCAAAGGTACAACCTTCAAATCACTTTTAAGTGCATGTGCCACATCTTCAGTTTTGGCATAACCACTTCTCTCCATTAAATATAACACCGTATTACGGCGTTTGATGGCGCGGTCATGATTTAAATGGGGTGCATATTTACCTGGTGCTTTGGGCAACCCTGCAAGCATAGCGCATTCGGATAATGTGAGTTCATCCAAGCGTTTGCCAAAGTAGCGCCACGCAGCAGAAGCAACGCCATAAGCGCCACGTCCAAGGTAAATCTGATTCAGATATAAGTATAAAATATCATTTTTAGAAAAAGATTGTTCAATGCGATGCGCGAGAATCACCTCTTTGATTTTGCGCGTGTATGTTCTCTCGGATGTAAGCAAAAAGTTTTTGGCGACTTGCTGGGTGATGGTAGAGCCACCTTGTACTTTATGCCCTGCCATAATGTTTGCGATTAATGCAGATGCAATACGGGCAGGATTGATGCCGGGATGCTCATAGAATTGTTGATCTTCTGCTGCCAAAAAAGCATTGCGAACTTTTTTTGGGATTTCATCAAAAGGCGTTAATATGCGATGCTCATCGGCATATTCGGCAAGCAATTCACCTTGTGTATTGTAAATGCGCGATACCAAAGGCGGCTGATAAGCCGATAGTCTTTTAAGGCTGGGTAGATTGCTAGAGAAGTAAAGATAGGCTATGGTGACGCAAATCACAGATAGTATACCTAAGGAGAGTACGATTTTTGCAATGATGGATAAGATGCGCATAAATGCCGATACTAGTGCAAAGGATTTAAAGGGTGCAAGTGTGCTTCTTGATTCGCATGGGTTTTCATTGATTGAATTGCTTACAGTGATTACGATTATAGGTATTATGGCAGCTATTGCTATGCCTGCATACAACACTTGGATGGTGCATAATAGTGTAAATAGCGCATCCGCTGCATTGTTTGCCAAATTAAAACAAGCCAGAAATATGGCAGTGGCGCAAAGCCGCTCTGTGAGTGTTACATTTGATACGGTAACGGATAGTTTTGTATATGATGTGGGTGTATGTGGAGCATGTAAAAATGAGACGGTGTTATTGTCACAATTTTCACCAAAGATTCAGCTTACAAAAAACCACGGGAATACATTAACGTTTAAAAGCAATGGGGTAATAAATGGAACCACAACAACAATAACGCTTACCAATAGCGGTTATTCAAGGGCAATTACAGTCAATATTTTAGGCAGAAGTTATGAGAATTAGGTTTATTTATCCACAGGGTTTCACGCTGATTGAAACCATGGTCACGCTGCTGATTGTATCGGTGGGCATGCTGGCTTTGGGTAGTTTTTATATTGCCTTGATTGGTAGCGAAAGCGATGCGCAAAAGCGCTTGGCTGCGGTGCATATGGCAGAGCAATTGATTGAAGATTGGCAAAAAAACAATGCATTGCCTAATGCTGAATGTACACTAACGCAAGCCTATAATGGGCAGCCTGTTGGAGCTACTTCTGTTCCGCTTTTGATAGGCAATACAATGAGTTGTAAAACCACGGCTGGCCCAGACTTTATTTTTGATATTTTGCTTCAAGAACAGCCCGCAAAAGCGCCATTGCCGCCCAACCATCCGAATAATCCTAATGCTTCTGCTCCGAACAATAGTGCGCTTGGCATACTTTTAACCAACCCTTCTGTTGCTGGAAGCCCATCTGTTAAAGTTAGGTCGGTAAAAATTTCTTGGAATCATAAAGGACAACCCAAGTTTGTGATTCTCACCAATATTGCGAAGGCATTCTGATGTGTTGTTTAGATAGGCGAGAAAAGGGGTTTACGCTGATTGAATTGATGGTCACTTTGGTGATTGCCATGGTGATTCTTGCGGGCATGGTGGCTGTATTTATCTCGCAAACGCGTGCGGCGCATACAGTGGGTAGTAAAACAGAGTTGATGGGCGATTTGTATTTGGCTTCTCAGATTATCCAATCAGAATTACGCGGAGCTAAAGCTGTTTGTTGGGATTCAACGAATCAAAGGCTTGTGTATCAGCCTATTGATTCAGGGGTAAGTATTTTTAATGCGGCAACCAATGCATGTGACTCCACAGATGGTGCAAATGCTTGGTTTAAATCGGTCGCGGCTGGTGCTGGAGGTTGCTCTACCAGTAATACGCCATGCGTTTGTTGGCGAAGACCGTCCCCTCCTGTGGCTCCTCCTGCCACGACCCCTCAGAAGAATTGTCAAGAGCTGCTGCGAGGGTTATCAAGCGCATCAGGGTTTTTGATAACGCCAACAGGAAATGCTGATTTGCAAACGGTGAGAACCATATCGCTTACTGCTATATATCAAGATATTAACCATGCCAATCAAGATTTGAATTTAAAATTTAAGGTTTGGCCGAGGAATCAGTAATGGTAAATGCTATAGAAGTGAATCAACGCGGCTTTGTGTTGCCCACATCATTGGTGATGATGCTGTTGATGACAGTATTATCTATTGCTGTGTATTATGGGGTATCCGTATCGCAAAGTACAAGTGCATCGGCGAAATCTTCTACAGCGGCCTTTTATTATGCAGAGACAGGTGCAAACTATTTGATTTGGGCATTGAAAAATGATGCTGAATTTGATAGTTATACCTATCCCAATCCTGTGGATACTACAGGTGGGGTGGTCCGTTATAGTTTTAACGAACCATATACGCGCCCAACGCCTACTCTGACTGGCTCTGGTAAAGTGTTCGATCCACTTTTGGCAACGCCTCAAGCTGTTTTGAATGATGTTTATGCTTATGCCTATGCTGCGGGGGACTATAGCGAGTGGCAAGCCAATAAGGGTAACCCCAGTGCTGCTGATAGTGTCACAGGCACTTTTGACGGCTATTCTTACCCAGGCCAATTGATGTACTTTGATAATAGTACCTTGGCATCTCGCCCTGTCGCATGCCTTGGAACGCCCACAGCGCCTTGTGTACCAGCGATTGTGCTTGAAAATATTCATGTGAATGCGCCACGTTATATCCGTTTGGATATTGATAGTGATGGCAAGATTACACCAGCATTGCCGCCATATAATGCAGCTGCACCTCATCATGGTAGTGTAGTAGGCGTGGATATTCCACAAAATGGTGCCATCGTATGGCTTACTGCGGGTGATAGTTATACGGATAGAGAGTTGGTTCCCATTGATAAATATTTTGCACCCTTTCAAGATGCCTATGGTAATGCAATTGTAATTAATAATAATAATCCAATTGCAGCATCTGATGTAGCAACGGGTACAAGGGACCCTACAGGTAATGCACTTCTTGGGCTTGGTGGTATTCCAGTAGTATTGCAAGATGCATTGGGGAATTTTTTTACTACTTCTTCTATAACAACGGCAGCAGGCTATTATCAAACGGTAGATATGTATTGCAGCATATATGATCAAGATAGAAATCTTCGTCCCAGTGGCGTGTTTCCAGAGCTTTTGATTGCTTGTGATAAGAATGGTGGTGGATGGCTACAAAATACACAATATAGTTTGGTGGCGTATGCGATTGGTTATGTGGATGGTCAGCCGAGAAAATTAATTCGGGTGGTGTTGCCATCAACGCTTTAGTGATATGAATCACATACAATTGTCGGGTTGCGATTAGCATCTGGGCTTGACATGGGATGTTATTGATGTCTAAATGTCCGCTAAAGAGATTTTAGGATAGAAGTTTGGGTTTTAAAAGGAGAATAAGTATGAATATTAAAGCAATGTTATCTTCAATATTTGCACTTGTGTTTATGGTAGGCGTGAGCACGTCTGTTGTTATGGCAAGTGATGATAAAGATAGTAAGGATGCAAAAGATACGAAGTCCGTTACGGCTTTGATTTGTCAATGTGATGCTGTAACAAGCAAGGATAGTAAAGACAAGAAAGACGGTAAAGACAAGAAAGACGGTAAGGACAAGAAAGACGGTAAGGACAAGAAAGACGGTAAGGACAAGAAAGACGGTAAGGATAGTAAGAGCACACCTTCTGTCGGCGGATCTTGCACATGTTCTGGCGGTGGATCAGGAACTTGGGTGTACCCTTCACCTACAGCTGCTACGCCAACACCAACTTCAGCAGCATTTCGTGAGTTGCGCGGCGAATAAGCTCTTTCTGATTGTTTAGTGGCTTATGTTCAAATAGCGCCTTCTCTGGAGGGCGCTATTTTTTTGTGATGTTGATTACAGATGATAAGAAAGGTTTGTAAAGTATCATGGTAGTTCATGGAGAATAAAAATATGCGTAATCATACATTATCATACTATATTTTAATTTTTCTTATGCTGTCTTCTGGATTTGCTGGGATTTCGTATGAAATCCTTTATGGCAGAATATTTGGCAATATGGTCGGCGATCAATTTATTGTTTCGGCAGCTGTATTGATGACCTTTTTATTGGGTATTGGTATGGGATCCATTACTGCTCACCGTTTATGGCGCTGGTTATGGCTGATTGAGGGTGGCATTGGCTTGTATGGTGTTTTGATTGCGTTTAACCAACCTTGGTTAGATAGCGTGATTTATTCAGGTGCTGGTTTTTTTGAAGATCATTTGGTTGGCAGTGTTTGGGTATGCGTGTTTTTACTTATCACGCCTGCTTTTTTAATTGGTTGTAGTGTGCCTTTATTTGCGGGCTATTTTAATCGTTTTAGTCAAGGCGATGATGCTTCTTTTTCATGGGTATATATGGTGTACAATTTAGGTGCAGCTTTAACTGCATTGCTAATTGAATTCTTTTTTATTCGAGCATTGGGCATTCAAGGCACAGTGTTTCTTTTTGCAAGTGCAAATGTGTTGGTTGCTGTGTTGCTGCGCATTTATTTTTATAGTGAATCCTCTATAGAAGAGTCTGTGAACAAAAAAGATTCTTTAAAAGCGCTGCTGATGAGTATACCCAAAAGCAGCTTACTTGCGTTGTGCCTTGCCAGTATTGCATCGGCTATATTTCAACTGTTTATGCTGAAATATTCGGAATTGATTTTTGGACCATTTAGAGAGTCATTTGCGCTGGTTTTATCGTTGATTTTGCTTGGCATCACGTTGGGCTCATGGCTTGTGAAACGCTTTGAATTAAGTTTCGAGCATTTGATGTGGTGGAATCTATGCGGGTTGCTTTGGCTGATGCTTGTAGGCGGTGGAGCAACTTATATATATGCATCTTTATATCCCCTTACAGATGAATCCTTTTGGGCGATGATTATACTCAAGTGGAGTATGCTGGTGGTGTTGATGTTTGTTCCAGCCATCACCTTTGGGGCTACGATTCCAGCCCTGCTTTCCCACAATGAAGAGGTGAGCCGAGAATCTGGAGCATTGTTGTTTATTTCGGCGCTGGCGAATGTGGCAGGCTTTTTATTGATGGTATTTTTGCTGCATAGGTATTTGGATTATGGCGTTCAACTTCTGATTGTAGGGTTGATTTCAGGCGCTGCACTATTTGTTTGTTTTGCTAAGAATATCCGCAATATTATCATACTATCTTTGCTACTCATCGGTATCGGTGGTGCATATGCACAAAAGTGGGATGAGGATTTATTATATTTAAGTTATACCAATTTTAAAGATGTGGATGATTTGGTTGATGCGAGAGAAAATGTAAGCTTTCCAGACCGTTATAAAGGTTATCAAGATGTGTTTTCTATCAACTGGATGGATGGTGATCCATATTTCTTCATCAACGGTTATATCAGTATCCCGCTGAACAACCCTTCTGAAAAAGAGGTGGGAGCGATTTCATCCTTATTTTCACCACGCTTGGATGATGCGCTTGTGCTTGGTTTGGGTAGTGGCGCTACAGCATCTACGGTAGGCTTGTTTTTCGATAAAACAGATGTGGTTGAGATTAACCCAGTGGTTCGGGAAAATCTATTTCGCATGAAACCGTGGCATTTTAGTATCGAGCATAACCCCAATATGAATATTATTGTGGATGATGCGATTCATTATACTAAAGCTACAGATAAAACATATTCACTGATATTAAATACAGTCACGACACCCTTGTATTTTAGTTCGTCCAAACTTTATACCACAGACTTTTTTCGCAATATTAAAGGGCGATTGAATGATGATGGTGTGTATGTGACTTGGATGGACTCACGGATTGGTGATGAAGGCGCAGATATTATTTTACGTTCTTTGAAAAAGAGCTTCAAGCATTGTGCAATTTCATATATCAAAGGCGCTTATTTCTTATTGATAGCATCAGATAAGCCTTTGGTGATGCAGCAGCAGAAGGCGGTGACTGAAAATAAAATACTTAAAAAGAACTTGATGGATAAGCATAGGATTATGAGTGAATGGTTACCTTACCATTTGATGAATACCGATGTGTTTGCATTGATTGGCAATCAACAAGGCGATGTGAATACTGCGGATTATCCAGCATTAGAATTTGAAATGAGTCGCTTACAATCTAATGATGGTGTGCCTGAATTTAAATCTCGTTTACGGGCAAGTTTTGATATTAATCAAGTGAAGAAGGCTATGATGTTTGTGCCGAATATATTTCCTGCGGATTATTTAGCACAGGTTGAAGAGCGCTTGGGTGATTCGTCTATCACAAGACGATGGCAGAAACTTCTTCAACCCGATAAATTGGGGGATAAACCAGAGCAAGCTGAATTACGCTATCGTAAAGTAAAGATGGATATGCTAAAACGTGTGGATGATATGCATGCCTATGGTTATCAATTGTTAAGGCTTAAGCATTATCAGGAAGCCATTGATGTATTTCAGCATATATCAGAGCAAGAGCCTGAGCATGATAATGCTTACTATAATATTGGCGTGTGTTATGAACATTTAGGGCAATATGCGAATGCATTGGAGGCATTTCAAAATGAAATGCGTGTTGACCCAAAGGATGAAGATGTTCAATATCGTATTGGACGTATGCAAGTTCGCCTTGGTCAGTATAAGAAAGCCGTGGTGTTATTAACAGCGTATATAAATCAACAAAACTTAAAGCGTGGGAAAGTATATTTTTATCGTGCAGTGGCCAATAGGGCACTTGGTTATCAAGGGCTTGCAAAAGAAGATATGGCAAAGGCGCTTCGATTGACGGAGAAAGAGATGGACTTGAGATATGAATAAAAGACGTTTTTTCTTGACAATATCTGTTATATATAGCTATGTTAAGCGTGTTTATGTTAGTAATGCATGAAGTTAGGAGGGCAAGTGGGTTTATTTTCCAGTAAAAATGAAGGACTTGTCGCGATTGATATTAGCTCAACAGGTATAAAATTGGTGGAGTTATCGGTCGTGCGCTCTGGCTATGAATTAAAGTCAATGGCTGTTGTTACTTTACCTAGGGATGCCATTGTAGAAAATACGGTAATCGATTCCATGGCTGTATCACAGGCCTTGTTGGATGTGATTGAAGAAGCTAAGCCCGCTACGCGTCGTGCAGCTATTGCAGTTTCTGGAAATGCGGTGATTATTAAATCTGTGATGATGCCTATATCTACTGAATTCGAATTGGAATCAGAAATTGAATTTGAAGCTGACCAGCATGTTCCCTACGATATTGAAGATGTGTATTTGGATTTTCAGATTCTTGGTGCAGATGTTGATGATCCCAGTCAAATGGAAGTGGTGTTAGCCGCTTGTAAGCGGGAAGTGGTAGATGATTATCAGCTGGTCTTGAGTGAAGCAGGATTGGAAACTAAATGTGTAGACTGTGCTGTATTTGCATTGGAAAATGCGGCTGAGGTGTGTGGTTTGGTGGAGAATGATGAGGCAGAAGAAGCCTTTGAGGGCGAAGGGGATTATACCATAGCTTTGGTGAATATAGGTGCAAATTTAATCAATGTGAATATCCTCAAAAATGGACAAATGGCATTTGTACGTGATCAGTTTTATGGTGGTCAAAATCTAACTGAGGAAATACAAAAAGAGCATAATCTAAGCTATCAAGCTGCTGAAGCGATGAAAAAAGAATCGTTTTCAGATGTTAGCTCTGAGGCGCTTGAACGGTTTTATGTGGGCTTAACATCAGAGCTTGTGCGTTCATTGGATTTTTATGCAGCCAATCATAGTGAAAGCCCAGTCCAGCATTTATACATTACTGGCGGGTGTGCATTGGTTCCGAGCATTGCAGAAGAATTAGAGCAGCGTTTGGGAATTGCTGCAAAAGTTGTGAATCCGTTTCATCATATTAAAGTCAATCAGAAGAAGTTTGATCAGGCTTATTTGGATCAAATTGGTCCAATGATGATGGTTCCTGTTGGTCTAGCATTAAGGAGCTTTGATACATGATTCGTATTAACCTTATTCCATACAGGGCAGAACGTCGTCAAAATCAAATCTTACAGCATTTGGGTTGGTTGATTGGTGTATTATTGGCTGTAACAGTGATGCTGTTTTTGGCAGATAGTTATATCAACGGTCAGCTATCAGATTTAAAGGATGAATATACGCAAATACGTGCCCAAAACTTGGAATTGATGAAGAAGATTGGTAAAATCAAAGATTTAGATAAATTGAGGGCAGAGGTTGAGCGTAAATTAGCTTTGGTTGATCAGTTACAAGAGGGTCGTTTTGAATCGTTGATTACACTCAACGCTTTGTCAAAAGTGATTCCTGAGAATGTATGGTTGAGTAGTGTGAATGATAATGCTGGTAATTTAAGCTTTGCTGGCTATGGAGAAAGCAATAAAGCAGTCGCTAATTTCATGAGGGCATTGGATAAAGCCCCAGAATTTAATAATATTGCATTGAAGGTCATTTCTCGTACAAGTGCAGATGGAACGCCTATCCGCAGCTTTAATATGACGCTCAACCGGGTTCTTCAGACAAAAAAAGAACAAGGTGGTCGCCAATGAATATGGAAGCCTTGAATTTAGACTTTTTGCGCCCACTTTTACCATTGCCTTTGTGGCAGAAGGTGCTTGCATTGGTTGTGCTTGCGCTTGTAATGATTGTTGCTTACTACTTCCTTGCTTGGGGGCCAACCCAGCTAGAGATTGAGGCAGAGCAAGCTCGGGTGGAGCAACAGCGTATTTTATTGAAAAAGAATCAACGCTTGGCAAAAGACTTGCCGAAAAAGAGAGCGGAGTTTGCTAAGCTGGAAAAACAATTAAAAGTAGCGCTGAATATGCTGCCCAAAAAATCACAAATTCCAGATTTATTGGAAGATGTGACGTGGGCAGGTAAAGACTCAGGTCTTGAATTTAGTGTTTTTCAACCGCGCAGTGAAAGTGTGAAACAAATTTACGCTGAAGTGCCTGTTGATATAAGTGTGACAGGAACATACAGACAACTGTTAACATTTTTGAAACGTGTGGGTGAAATGCCTCGTATTGTAGCCATCAAGAATCTTAAAATAAGTCAGGGTAAAGGCGAGCGTTTGGCGATTACTGGTAATGTGGTGACGTATAGGTTTGTTGAACATGGTGGTGCAAAAACCAAAAGAGGCCGTAAGCGGTAGTTTAATGCCGAGGAGGCTAAGGTGAATAAGGAATATATGATTAAAATGATGCGACATAATAATACAAAATATATCACTCTATTTTATGCATTGATGAGTAGTTTTTGTATGATAGTAAGTGCTCATGCAACAGAGCTTAGCGGTGTAACATTGCTTGATTCAGATGATGGTGATGTGGTGCGAATTGATGCTGATGCTAATCTAAATTACCAAGTGTTTGATTTGGATGGACCACCACGCTTGGTTTTAAGCTTTCCAAAAGCAACATTAAAATCAGGTGTGCAAACTTTAACAGCCTCAGGCGATGGTGTGGTGAGTGTTGTTCCTGTTCAAGCAGATGGAGCTGTTCGGATTGAAGTTGGGTTAAGTCAGGTGATGGGTTATGATATTGAGGAAAAAGCTCATGCTTTGTTGGTGAAATTTAAGCCAAAGAAAGAGACAAAAACATCAAGCTCGGCAGCGATTATTCAAGATATTGAAGTGCAAGATAAAGGTGGTGTGACAGAATTGGTGTTGCGCGGCAGCCATATGGATGCCAATCACAATGCATTTATGACGCAAAAGAATCAAAAGCTTATTTTAGATTTCTGGGGTGGAAAAAGCCAACTTCCAAAAGATAATTTCAAGTATGCAAGCCAACGTATCAGTGCTGTGAGTGTTGGCGCGGCTGATGGACGTGTGCGTTTGGTTGTAAGCCTTGTGCCTTCTTCAAATCTGCATCAGCAAATTGATGCAACAGCCAGTGAGATGAGAATCAAGTTGGGTGGAGTGATTGCGAAAAAAGCAGTTGCCAATATGAAGGTTGAAAGCGTTGAATTTCAACCCGATGATAGGATTGCACATTTGATGGTACGTACGGATAAAACAAACCCAGTGATTCATGTGCATGAAAAGGGTGAGAATACGGTTATTTTAGACATCAAGAAAGCAGCTTTATTGCCAGGGCAAGAGCGTTCTCAAGATGTAAGTGCATTTCCTGGTCCTATTCGTCAAATTGATAGCTATCAATTGGATGGGAATGTGAGAGTTGTTGCACGCTTGCGTGAGAAAGCGAATATTACATCATTCCAGCAAGGTAATGTGTTTACCATGAATTTTGAGCCTGAAGATATAGCGTTAGCACACAACGCTCATGGAGAAAGCAAGGGTTCATTTGCCTATACTGGACAAAAAGTTACTTTCGATTTCAAAGATATTGATATACAAAATGCATTAAAACTTATCGCTGAAATGAGTAATTTAAATATTATTATGGCTGATGATATATCGGGTTCATTAACAATGCGATTGATTGATGTGCCTTGGGATCAAGCCTTAGATTTAATTTTATCAGCGCGTGGACTAGGTAAAGAAGTCTCTGGAAATGTCATGCGTATTGCACCGCTTGCAGTATTGCAAAAGGAAAAGGATACCAAGCTGGAAACCCAGAGAAGTTCAGCAAAATTGGAGCCACTGGTCACAGAATTTATCACGCTTAATTACAGCAAGGTGGATGAATTTAAAGATTTATTAAAAAGCAATTCTTCAGGTAAGGGTAGCAAAGGTGATAGTGCCAACGGATTATTAACTGCACGCGGCAGTTTTTCAGCGGATGCTCGGACGAATACCTTAATTGTAAAGGATACTCGAAGTGCGATTAATAATATTAAGCGATTGGTCAAAAGAATTGATTTGCCAGTGAAACAGGTCTTGATTGAAAGTAGAATTGTTGAGGCAACGACAGACTTTAAACGAAATCTTGGGATAAGATGGGGAGGTAACTTTAAATCTTCAAATAATAGTTTGGGCGTAAGTTCAACATCTGCAAATGCGAGAGCTGGAACAAATGGAACCCTGATTGATTTGCCTGCTCCACCTGTTGGTACTACTGCGGTGCCTTCAGTTGGGCTAAGTTTTGGCGCTTTGAGTAAGGTGTTGAATTTAGATTTAGAGTTATCTGCGGCCGAATTGGATGGTGATACGCATTTGATTTCCAATCCCAGGGTTGTTACCGCAAACTTAAAAGAGGCAACTATCAAGCAAGGTGTGTCCATTGCCGTTGTAACACCAGGGACTGCAAATGAGCCAGCAACAACATCATATAAGGATGCTTTGTTATCGTTAGTGGTAACACCACAGATTACCAACAATAATTCTGTGATTATGGATATTAAAGTGAATAAGGACTCTCCAACAGGTACGGGAGCAAATATTGATACCAAGTCCATTAGCACCAATATTCTGATGAAAAGCGGCGAGACTGTGGTGATTGGTGGGGTATATACGCAAGATAAAACCAATACAACCAATGGTGTTCCTGGCTTAAGCCGCATCCCTGTGCTTGGCTGGTTGTTTAAGAATAATGCCAAAGTAGATACCCGCAAAGAACTGTTAATTTTTGTAACGCCTACAGTGTTAAATGCTTCGGGCAAAGCCATCTAGGATTTGGCTATTTGAATATGTGCATATTGATTGGTCCTATGGGGGCTGGCAAATCAACCATCGGGCGGCTTTTGGCCGCCCGTCTTGGTTTTGATTTCGTAGATATGGACGAAAAAATTGTAGAGAAGGCGGGTAAAAGTATTCCCAGAATCTTTGAAGAAGATGGTGAATGTGTAT
>JALUWH010000144.1 GCA_027019685.1 Ghiorsea sp.
TGAAAAAGATGGTAGGCACGAAGTAATGAAGCGAGTGTTTGATGTGGTGTTGGCATTGGTTGCATTGCTAGTTTTGGCTATACCGATGTTGGTTGTGGCAGTGTTGGTGAAGCTCACATCCAAAGGCTCTGTTCTGTATTGGTCAGACAGGGTGGGCAAAGATAATCATATTTTTAGAATGCCTAAGTTTCGCAGTATGAAAGTGGATACACCTGCCGTTGCCACGCATTTATTGGAAGACCCGAAAAGTGTACTCACACCTATTGGTGAGTTCTTGCGCAAATCCAGTTTGGATGAGCTGCCTCAATTATGGTGTGTTTTTAAAGGAGATATGAGCTTTGTTGGTCCACGTCCTGCTTTGTTTAATCAAGATGATTTAATTGCCTTAAGGACAGAAAAAGGTGTGCATCGCTTGCCTGTAGGCGTTACAGGCTGGGCGCAGGTGAATGGACGCGATGAATTGCCGATTCCGCAAAAGGTTGCGTTAGATGTGGAATACCTGCAAAGGCAGTCATTTTTCTTTGATGTCTATATTTTATGGCTTACTTTGATTAAAGTGGTGCGTAGAGACGGTGTGTCTCACTAAACAAGAGAGGGTGCTGCATATGAACCAATCCATATTATTATCCATTTCGGGCAAAGATAGAGCGGGTATTGTGCGTGATGTAAGCGAAGTGTTGCTTCATGCACACGCCAATATTGAAGATTCATCTATGGCCGTACTTCGTGGTCGGTTTACCATGATGTTGATTGTAGAGCTTGAAGATAGTGGGCTTAGTAGCTTAAAAGCAGCGCTCGCCGAGCTTGAGCAACGCACAGGTTTAACAGTGCAGTCGCAGGTATTGAGCGAAGATGAAGCAAGCCACATTCCTGATGAGCCTGATTGTGTGATTACGGTTAGTGGCGCAGACAAACCTGGTATCGTCTTTGCGGTGACAGATGTGATGGCAGAGATTGGTGTGTCGGTGGCGGATGTGTCCACACGGGCACGAGGGGAAGTATATATGATGGCGCTGGAAGCTGTGGCAGGTGATAAGTTAAATGCTTTGCAAACCAAGCTTGCAGGTGTTTCCGATAAGTTATCGGTGTCTATTGAAGTACACCAGCTTGATGATGGCGTGATGTAACGCCAGCTATGTATGAGCTATTAACTTTGCCTGATGAACGATTAAGGCAAAAGTCTCAACCTATAACCCAATTTGATAAGAGTCTGCATAAGTTTGTTGAGGATTTAGAGCAAGCCATGTTAGATGGTCAGGGCGGTGTAGGTATTGCTGCTCCGCAGTTGGGTGTACTCAAGCGCATTGTGATTGTTGACTGCTCTCTGGGCTTGCATAAAAACAAAAACCATGGTCGGCTTATTATGGTCAATCCTGAAATTATTGAACAAGATGGTGAAGTATTGGGCCGCGAGGGTTGTTTATCCGTGCCTGAATGGGTAGGTACTGTGCCTAGAGCAAGGCGAATCACAGTTCGCTATCAAGGTTTGCAAGGCAAAACGCATGAGCTAAGTACGAAAGCCTTTGAAGCGCGGGTCATTCAGCATGAAATTGACCACTTGGATGGTATTTTATTTATCGACAAGGTGGTTTCGACCAAAGATTTGATTCGCAGGATGGATACATGAGTACTGCTTTTCACCATGTGGCAATCATCGTCTCTGATTTGGCTAAGGCGAAACAAGTGTATGGTGATATACTTGGTTTAGAACAAGATATTCGCCCCGACCTTAATTTTGATGGATTGTTTTACAGTTTAGGCAATGGGCAGCAGTTGCATGTCATGTTATTGGATAACCCTGATACAAAAAGTATTAAACCTGTCCATGGTGGTCGTTACCACCATTTTGCTTTGTCTGTTTCTCATCTTGATACGATTAAATCCAAACTCGAACAAAATGATATACCTTATACGCAAAGTAAATCAGGGCGTGCTGCAATTTTCTTTTATGATTTTGATGGTAATGCGATTGAGTTGGTGCAAGTAAGCACCTAGATTTAAAGTAGCTTTATATATTGGATGAATTAATGCAGCCAGTTATGACGTGGTAGGCTGCCCCATTTTTTGATCCATATTGTAGAGAAATGCAAGTAGCTCAGCTACCAGCTGGTATGCTTCTTCGGGGATTTCTTGTCCAACGGGAACCTGCGCTAACAATTGTGCAAGTTGGGTATCATTATGAATATGCACATGATTTTCTTTGGCTAAATTGAGGATTGCTTTGGCAACCTCACCATAACCTGAGGCGAGCACTTTGGGTGCAGTGTGTGCATTGGTATCATAAGCAATGGCAACGGCGGCTTGTTGTTCACGAATTTTCTTCATCTTCTATTCATCGCAATTTTCTCAGAATGCTTAACCTTCACGAAAGCATGGGTTAGCTTTCAGTTTCAAATTTTAAGGCTGGAGTCACTGTTGATGAGAAAATTATTATGGTTCACTGCTTTTTTTCTAAGTTTTGCGACAACTGCACAAGCAGCATTGCAGCAGGCAAGTTTTAAAAATGGGGTAAATTTGATTGTTGAAGAAGACCATTCAGCCCCTGTAGCCATGGTTCAGGTTTGGCTCAAAGTGGGTGGTCGTGATGAAGTGCCTGGCAAAACAGGATTGGCACATGTGTTTGAGCACATGATGTTTAAAGGCTCAAAGAAGTTAGCAGCAGGTGAATACTCTAAAATTATTTCAGCTATGGGGGGCAGTGATAATGCCTTTACATCCACAGATTATACGGCGTATTTTGAGACTGTACCCGCAGCCGAGGTTAGTCGTGTTTTAAAGATGGAGGCAGAGCGTTTTGCCAATCTAAAACTTCGGGATAAAGATTTTCAGAGTGAAATTAAAGTGATTATGGAAGAGCGTAGAATGCGCACTGAAGATGATGCCAATTCACGTATGTTTGAAGAGTTATCCGCTGCATCGCTGCGTCTACACCCGTATCGCAATCCTGTGATTGGCTGGATGCAAGATTTAGAAGCGTTGACCATTGATGATGTAAAAGCCTTTTATAAGAAACATTATGTGCCAGCCAATGTCACTGTGGTGGTAGTCGGTGATGTTAATTTTCAACAAGTGAAAAAAGTCGTGGGTAAATCATTTGGCAAGATGAAAGCAAGGAAAGTTGAACCACGTTTTAACCCAACTGAGCCTGAACCCTTGGGCGCTAAACGTGTCATTGTTGAGCTGCCCGCACAATTACCCATGGTCGCAGTGACTATACCTGTGCTTTCATGGCAGCCTAGCAAGAATGACAAAGAGGCGGCAGCTTTGGCTTTAGCAACAGAAATTTTAGCGGGTGGTAAATCAGCAGTGCTCAATCGTGTGTTGGTGAATGAAAAACGTGTGGCATCTGCTGCGGGTGCAGGATACGACCCATTTACGATGGGGTTAGACTTATGGTATGCCTATGGTGCGTTAGGTGTTGGGCAGACAGTATCTTCTTTTGAAAAGAGCTTTTGGGCTTTGATAGATGAGATGAGCAAAACGTTGCCTGATAAACGTCGGTTTGCCGCCGCTAAACGAAGCGTGATTGCTAATGCGATATTTGCGCAAGATTCTTTATATTTACGGGCAAAACATATTGGTATTTTAGAGACGGTAGGCATTGGTGCGGCGCAACAGGATAAATGGTTAGACTTGATTCGCGCCGTGCAACCCGAAGATGTACGGGATGCTATAGCGCGTTGGCTGAAACCCAACAGGGCTACAACAGGTGTATTGCAGCCTAAACATGTTGCCGTAAGCGGGGGTGGACAATGATACGAGTGTGGATATTTGTTTTAGGATTTATGTTAGGCAGTCAAGCTGTGGCAGCACCTGTGGTACAACAAAAGACCTTGGACAATGGTTTAAATATTTTATTGATAGAAGCGCATAATGTACCCATGGTGGCAATGAAACTGGTTGTGCCTGCGGGTAGCCGTTTTGATGCACAGGGTAAGGCAGGTTCAGCAGCATTATTGTCGGCTATGTTGACGGATCATACACAAAAACATGATTACCAAGCATGGGCAGCAGAACTGGATGACGCAGCAATTCGCTTGGGTAGTGGTGTGGACAAAGATACCATGTCTTTTTCACTGACGGTGTTACGCGAAGCCTTGGATGAAGGAGTGCAAGCTTTGTCAGAAGCTGTGTTGCAGCCAGGTTGGCAGCAAAAACGATTTGAATTTTTACAGAAAAATGCAATTTCAGCTACAACCAAAGCCAGAGAAGAGGCTACGACATATGCAGCAGAAGAGGTGAATAAGTTGTTGTTCCCCAACCACCCTTATGGACATGCGGTGTCGGGTAATGTGCAGTCGTTAAAACAGATACAGCTTAAAGACTTAAAGCTTATGTATCAACAGCAAGTACGTCCTGATGGTGCTGTGTTGGCAGTCAGCGGTGACATTACTATGGACGCGTTGCTTGCAGCATTGAAGCCGTATTTAAATGGCTGGAAGGGTAAGCCTGTGCATGCTTTCTCTGATATTAAGCAGCCACAACCCAGTACACAACAAGCAAGCTTTGTTACATTGGATAAACATCAAGCTTTGGTTGAATGGGTGCGGCTTGGTCCATCGCGTCATCACCCTGATTATAAGGCTTTGTTGGTGTTAAATCATATGTTGGGCGGCGGTGGATTTGGTTCTCGGTTGATGGAGGAAATTCGTGAAAAACGAGGGCTTGTGTATGGTGTATATTCTTTCTTTCAGCCATTAGAGACCAATGGTGCATATACCATACGTTTGTTGACCAAGGCAGATCAAGCTGCTGAAGCTGAGGTTGTGTTGCGTGATGTATTGCAAGGTTTAGCTGATGGGCATATTAGCCAAGAAGACTTGGATAAAAGCAAACGAAATTTGGTGGGTGGGTTCGCTCAACGCATGGATTCTAATCGAGAACGGGCAGGTTTGTTGGCAATGATGGGGGTGTATAAACGCCCCTTGGATTATTTGCAAAACTGGACGAAAAGCGTGAGTTCAGTCACACTTGCAGACGTTAAACGCGTGGCAAAACAATATCTGCAACCGAAAGATTGGAAGCGTGTTTTGGTTGGTCCTGATGTGGTGCAACAGCAAAACAAGTAATGTTATCGGTAGTGTGAGGGAAAAATGAAAACGATTTTAGTGGTTGAAGATTCCAATACCAGTCGTGATGTAACCAGCCACTTTTTACAGCAAGGTGGGTTCCGTGTTTTGGAGGCGGAAGATGGTGAAGATGCCCTGAATATTTTGCGTAGCCGCCACGTGGATTTGATTTTAACTGATATTATGATGCCTAACTTGGATGGTTGGGGACTATATAGGGAAATCAGAGCGGACAAAAGTTTTAACTTAACACCCTTTGTGTTTCTTTCTGTGTTGGATGAAATTGATGACCAAATTAAAGGTTTAACCTTGGGTGTAGATGATTATTTGGTGAAACCTGTGACACCTATGCAGTTGATTGCACGTGTAAATACGGCTTTAATGCGTAGTGAGCGATTGGAACAATATTTTTATCGTAACCCTGTTACAGACCTTGAAACAGAGCAGTATTTTTATCAACGGTTTAACCAAGAAGTTGATCGCTGCCGTGCAGCGCAGCAGCCATTGAGTTTAGTGGTGATTGGTATTGGTAACTATGTGTCTTTGGTGCGCGGACATGCCGACTGGTTTGCTGAAAGTGCGGCAAGAGAAGCGGGTAGTTTGATTCGTGAGAAAACACGTTCTTATGATGTTGTGGCAGATATGGGTCAAGGTCGGTTTGCAGTCTTGTTGCCCAATGCGAAGGCTGAAAAAGCGAAAACTTGGGCAGAGCGCTTAAACCAAGAGTGGGACTTATCGTTGGTTTGGCCTGAAACAGAGCAAAATATTGCGGTGGATATTGGTTTTACCTGCGATGATTTGTCACCTGGCGATGATAATGCCTTGGCGATTTTGAAAAAGAACCTTGGTTCGTTTGAACGCAAGTGGTAACACCTTAATTTAAAGTGCGAATTACAGCAGGAAATATGCGTGGGCGCACGATGCGTGTGCCTGATATAGAAGGTTTGCGCCCAACACCTTCGCGGGTGCGCGAAGCATTGTTTAATATTCTTGGTGACTTGCAGGGTGCTTCGGTACTAGATTTGTTTGCAGGAAGTGGCGTGATAGGCCTTGAAGCGTTGTCACGAGGAGCAAGCAGTGTGCTTAGTATCGAGTCAGATAGAGCTGCCTGCCAAGCCATGAAGGTGATTGAAGAATCATGGGGCATTGAAGGGTGGACAATTCAAGCGGCATCATTACCCAAGGCTTTACCTACAGGGCAACATTTTGACTTTATTTTTGCAGATCCACCTTACAACACAGGGCTTGCTGCACAAATACCCGCATGGTTAGCCAAACAAGACATAAGTTATGAACACTTGGTGATTGAAGAATCATCACGTTCACGTTTGCAATGGAAACAAGATATTTTGCCTGTTCAGTCACGTAAATACAGTGAAACAACGCTGTATTTTTTTGATGGCAACACGGGAACATAGTATGAAAATAGCAATTTATCCTGGTACATTTGACCCCATAACCATGGGGCATGTAGATGTGGTGCAACGCGGTTTAAAACTTTTTGATAAAGTGATTATTGCTGTTGCCGATAGCCCGAAGAAAAGCCCAATGTTTGATGTGCAAACACGATTGGACATGGTGAATGCTACATTTGCCAATGAAAAGCGTATTCAAACCTTAAGTTTTGATGGTTTGCTGGTCAATTTGGCGCAAACACATCAGGCGACTGCTATTTTACGTGGGTTGCGCGCCGCATCAGATTTTGAATATGAATTTCAATTGGCAGCCATGAACCGCAAACTAGATGCAGAGATTGAATCGGTTTTTGTGATGGCGAGAGAAGAATATACTTTTGTCTCATCCAGCTTTATTCGTGAAATATCGAGTATGGGTGGAGATGTGAATGCATTGGTACCCACTGCTGTTCGAGCTTATTTGCCGCAAAAAGGAAAAAAGTAATATGAGTGTACCTACACCAGATCTAAGTATTGAATTCGCAGGTTTAAAGCTGCAAACACCATTGGTTTTGCTGTCAGGCTGTGTAGGGTTTGGTGAGGAATACACACGTATTGAAGGTTTTTCCAATAAAGATGTTGGGGCGGTGATACTTAAAGGCACAACTGTTGAGCCACGTATGGGCAACGCACCGCATCGGGTATATGAAACACCATCGGGGATGTTGAATGCGATTGGCTTGCAAAATCCAGGTACACGTTATGTGATTGATGAAGTGTTGCCGCATTTACCCCACGATGACACGCAATTTTGGGCAAATGCTAATGGTTCAACACTTGGTGATTATGCCGAAGTGGCAGCCATGTATGATGATTCACCTGTAACTGCGATTGAAATCAATATTTCTTGCCCCAATGTCAAAGAAGGTGGCGTTCATTTTGGTAACGACCCTTGTATGGCTGCTAAAGTGGTGGAAGTGATGCGCTCACAAACTTCTAAACCTTTGATTACCAAGTTATCACCAAACAATGCAGATATTGCAGAAACAGCACGCCTTTGTATTGAAGCGGGTACGGATGGGTTATCGGTGATTAACACATTGGTGGGTATGGCTGTAGATGTGGAAAGCCGAACACCTGTGATTGGCAATGTTTCAGGTGGTCTTTCAGGGCCTGCGATTAAACCAGTCGCTCTTTGGAAAATTCATCAAACACGAGCGGTTGCCGATTCACACAATATCCCAATTTTGGGGCAGGGCGGTTTAACCACAGCCAAAGATGCATTGGAATTTGCGATTACAGGTGCTACGGCTCTGGGTCTGGGTACGGGTTTGTTTTACGATCCACTATTGTGTCGCAAGGTATTGGATGGCTTGTCGGATTACCTTATCAAGCATGAAATGGCATCATATCAAGACTTGGTAGGAAGTTTAAACGCTTAATGTTTCGTGTCCTTGCATTATGTGTGCTGTTTTTGTTGGTGCAGCCCAGTTTTGCAGGCTCATTATCTTGGATTACGCACGATAGATGGGTGACTGTAGAAAGAGTCATTGATGGGGATACATTTAAAACAACCAAAGGTGAAAAAATTCGTTTGTTAGGAATCAATACACCTGAAATACGGCACGATACTAGCCCTGCCCAACCCTTTGGCAAACAAGCTAAGAATGCGTTGATTCGTTTCATTGCAGGCAAACAAGTTCGCCTTACCTTTGACAAAGAAAAGAAAGACAAATATGGGCGCACATTGGCTCATGTGTATTTACGGGATGGTCTGTGGGTCAATGCAGCTTTGGTGGAACAAGGGTTGGCACATGTGTATACCTTTGCACCAAACATAAGTGCAGCAAAGAAGCTATTGCGGGTAGAACAAGATGCCATTGCAGCCAAACGAAACATGTGGAGCCATAAACGTTGGCGCGTGTTAACACCGAAACAATTACGCATGAGTTTATTAGGACAATTTCGTTTAATTCATGGTGTTGTCACAAACATAGATGAACATGGTTGGCGATTTGCGCTTGGTAAGCTGACGGTGACAGTACCTAAGCGTGCAAGGCTTGCTTTCAAGCGCAAGACCTTGAAGTTGGGGCAACAAATATTGGTACGGGGGAAGTTACGTATGTCTAGAAAAGGTAAGTGGTTTTTGAGTATTTATACGCAGAGTGATGCTTATCACATAAACTAAAACTTGCTTGGCGAGGGTTTTGCTCATTAGTGTTTGCAACCGTGATTAAAAACATAAATAAAAATTTAGAAAAAGGATGATCTATGCATTTTATTGTTCGACCGATAGCGGTGTTAGCAATGTTGATTGTATCTATAACAACAGCAGCTGCACAAGATTCAAATAATAATATTTTATTGGCTGATTTAAATTTGAATATTGAGGATATGAGCAGCACATTTTTACTTGCTGATAACAATGCTACCTCAGTTGCGAGACGCTCCGTAACACCAAATGTTCCTGACTCAGCTTTTGAGAAACCAGCGATAACATGGAATCAAACGCATATGTATTTGGGTTTGGCTTCAATGACTATGGCTGGAATAACTGGTTTGACGGCGAGCACTGTGGGAACAGATAATGGTTCAGCAGCTTTGAAAAGCAATGTGCATGTTGTTGCAGCAAAAGCAGCTTGGCAGCTTGGCGCATTGGCTATCGGCACAGGTTTGTGGACGCACTGGGATGATTTTCATTTAGAAGATGGTTTGTTAGACCGAGATAACCTACATGTACTGTTGGGTACGCTTGGTGTGATTGGTTATTATATGGCAGTGAACAGCGCAGTGAATGACTATAACACCAATAGTGGCTCAGTGACTACCAATCATGCGTCCTATGGTATTTTAGGTGGTGCTGCAATGATTACAGGCATTGCCTTAACTTGGTAAAAATAATTAAATAAAGGTATAAGGAGATACAACCCATGAAAAAAACATTGATGTTAGCAGCTGCTTTATTGATTACGCCGTTGGTGGGAAACACCATTGGTTATGCAGCAGAAGGTGGCAGTGCTATTCCTGAAATGATGGCAAAATACGAATCTGAAGGCGCTTCAAATTTTAGTGCTGAAGCAGGTAAGGAAATGTGGACCAAAGTCATGCCTTTTGAGCACAAAGGTGAAATAATAAAAGATAGAAGTTGTTCTGTGTGTCATCATGTTGTGCCAACTAATCCAGGTAAACATGCAAAAACAGGTAAAGAAATTGCACCAATGACACTTTCAGCGGTGAGCACCAACCGCAAGGGTGAACAAGTGCCTCGTTTTTCAGAAGCCAAGAAAATTAAGAAGTGGTTTAAGCGTAACTGCAAATGGACTTATGGCCGTGAATGTACCGCCCAAGAAAAAGGTAATTTCTTGGCGTTCTTCAAAAGCCTTTAATTGATATAAGAATAAGAATAAGAGAGTTCACAGATGAAAAAAATATTATTAATGATGGCTATCGTTGGTTTTTCTAGTCAGGCATATGCAGAAAATATCTTTGAGAATCTTTTCCGCTTTAAGGGTGTAAAGCCAGTCATGAATGACTTGTACAATGATAGCTGTTCAGAATGTCATTATGCATATTTCCCCGGCTTGTTGCCAAAACGCTCGTGGGAAAAACTGATGTTACCTGATGCGTTGGAAGATCACTTTGGTGAAAATGCGGAGTTGGATGAGGAAGATCGTGTTGAAGTGCTTAAGTTCTTGGTGGATAACGCTGCAGATACTTCGTTTTATAAACGCTCAACAAAAATCGTTCGCTCAATTCCCGAAGATGTAACACCGTTACGCATTACGGAAGTACCATATATCAAGCGTAAACATAAGGATTTACCTGATAAATATGTGAAAAATAATCCTAAAGTGAAGTCTTTAATCAATTGTGATGCTTGCCATAGAGCGATTGATAAGGGTATATTTGATGATGATACTATTCTGATTCCAAATTATGGTTATTGGAGTGAGCTTGATGATGATTAAACTTGTGTTTGATGTCACAGATGCTCAGCGTCAATATGCTAGGCTTGATAGATATTGATTTTAATACACTGACTTATTAACAGGAGAGAGAAATGAAAAAAATTATTTTATCAGCAGCGATGCTTGGTGCGTTGAGCCTGAGTGCGAATACAGCAAGTGCAAAACCTACGGCATTAAATAATTTTAATGCTCATTATGGCACATCTGTTACGTCTTGTGCATTGTGCCATACAACAGCAGATGGAAACGCAAACACTGCGCGAAATGCGTTTGGCGCAGATTTTAAAAATGCAGGTGGTGGCAAGACACTTTATATGCCAAATTGGACAACTTTAGATGGGATGAACTCTGGCGGTTTGGCGAGTCCTAATAATGGCGCAGTTATTGCTGCTGGTAATGCACCAGCAGGTGGTACGTTAGCGAACCCTGCAGTGTCAGCAACGACCCCATCTTCGTCTAGCAGCGGCGGTGGTTGTATTGCATCATCGGCAACAACACCATTAATGATGGTGTTGGCGATGTTGTCTTTGGGCTTTTTTGTTCGTCGCAAAAAAGACTAAGTTTTAATATGTAGTATCAAGCCTCTTGGGATATACGTATTTCAAGGGGCTTTTTTTACAGTTTGTTTTACATATTCATGGAGGAATCAGATGAAAAAAATTACAATGTTAGCTGTTTTATTGGGCGCATTTAGTATTGGATCTACAGTTGCAAGTGCAAATCAGGGTGCTTACAATGCATTTAATGCTCATTATATTAGCCCAGCCTCTTGCACATCTTGCCACACAGGAAGCCCTGGAACGATTACCCAACTAGGTATAGATTGGAAGGCTCAAGGTGGTACCAGCCAAGCAGGTCCTAGTACACAAGCAGGGTGGGACGCACTTGATTTAAAATATGCTAATACCTATGGGGGCGTAAATCCAAACTGGGTCTTTTCGGCACCAACACCTGTTGGCACAGCATCAGTTACTGGCTGCATTGCAAGCTCTCTATCCACACCATTGATGATGTTTTTGGCAATGTTAAGTTTGTCTTTTGTGGTTCGGCGTAAGCAACATGCTGTATCATAAAGTAACTTTAAGCTTGTGCTATGAATCTAAGGGATTTGTGTTGGTAGGAGATAACCAGTGAAAACAATGATAAAATTAAGTATGATGAGTGTGATTGTTTTATTAGGCACAACTGTTGCGCAAGCTCAACCAGGTTATGAAGGAATTCTTAATCGAGCATTAGGTAATGGTGCATCCGTGTATTGCGGGGCTTGTCATTCTGGAGCAACCAATGCTGGTACAGCCGTTCTGCCTATGGCAAATACTTGGCGCAGTGGCGCAAACTTAGCCTTATCCGATAGTGATGGTGACGGCTTTAATAATGCACAAGAAGTCAGTGGTGCTAGCACCAATTTCAATTTAAATACGGTTTCTCCATTTACCTTGGCTAAAGCTGCTGAAGGCTCAGCTTCTACGAAAGTTGTTGTTGTAGGTGGAGGTCAGGTTACTGAAACGCCAATTACTGATATTTATACCCAAGCAGGTATTACCCTAGCCCCAAGCCATAGTATTGCAGGCGGTGTTTCTCCCTTGGTTAACACATTTCCCGCGACTATCTTTTTTAATCAAGCGGTGAATGCAGGTGACAAAGTTTATGTGGTGGATTTGGTGGCAAAAATCAATACACCGATAACCACAGGTGTCACATTTAACGCTAACGGAAGTGTGACGATAAGTGGTTTAACTGGGCCCGTTAATATTGTTGTGGATAGAGTAACACCTATTGTTCCTGCTGGTGGTGGGCCACGCGGTGGTGGAGAAGGCAATGAGGGTCTTGAAGGCTGTATTTCTGGTTCATTACCTACACCACTTTTGATGATGTTAGGATTGTTGGGTTTGGGT
>JALUWH010000145.1 GCA_027019685.1 Ghiorsea sp.
TTTAGAAACATTATCTGGTGGTTGTGATGCTGGTGGCAATATTGGCACGCCGATGTTGGATTTGTTGGCGGATAAGCAGCCAGAGTGTGTGGTATTAGAGCTTTCTAGCTTTCAATTGGAGCGGACTCAGGGTTTACACCCACACTTGGCAATTTTATTGAATATCCAGCCAGATCATGCAGACATGCATGAGTCGTCACTTGCTTATCGTAAAGCGAAGATGCGTATGTTTGAGCACATGATTGTAGGTGATAAAGCCATGTTATCTTTGGATGTGGCTTGGAAATCATTGGCAGATGATTTAACGCAGCGTGGTGTAAGTATGAGTTATTTTGGTGTGATGGATGAAAGTGATACACAGGCAAATCAATTGGCAGCAGGTGTCTTGCATAGTGAAGGTAATCAAGATCAGGCGAAGATATTTTGGACACAAGATGCGCAAAGACAATATATTCCATGTAAACAATTGATGGTGAAAGGATTTCATCAGCAGCAAAATATTGCAGTTGCAGCGCAAGTAGCAGCCGATTATGGCGTGTCTAAAGCTGTCATTGAAGAGGCTATGATGAGTTTCCAAGGCTTGGAACATAGGCTTGAGTTTGTAGGGAATATTGCTGGTAAAGATTGGTTTAATGATTCCAAAGCAACCAACCCCGATGCGGCAGATGCTGCACTATCTTCTTTTGATAAAGTGGTTTGGATTTGTGGTGGTTTACGCAAAGGGTTGGACTTGGACTCTTTGGTGGACACGGTGCAAAAACATGTGGCTTTTGCATGTGTTGTTGGCAAAGATGCCAAAGCATATGAAAAAATGTTAAAACAAGCAGGTGTACCATATAAGGTATCCAAAACAGTGCCGCAGGCAGTGAAAGATGCAGTCAAGCAAGATTGTGATGCGGTGTTACTATCACCTGCTGCAGCCAGCCAAGATCAATTTAACAATTATGCAGATCGTGGTGAAGTGTTTGTGAAGAGTATTCGGGAGCTGGCAGATGGTTAAGGTCAAGCATTTACCCATGGATCCCATGCTTCTATTAAGTGTGCTTGCCTTGCTATCGTTTAGTTTGATTATGGTGGGCAGTGCAAGTTTAGACGTGGCAGATGTACGTTATGGCTCTCCTTGGCATATTTTAGTGCGGTGGTGTTTTTATATACCTGTTGGTTTAGTCGTGATGTGGTTGGTTTCGCGTATCCAACCATCATGGTGGGAAGTGTTGGTATTGCCTATGCTCTTGCTTGGTTTTGTTTTGCTAATCGCTGTTTTAGTATTTGGCAACAGTATCAATGGTGCAACGCGTTGGTTTTCTGTGTTGGGTATGACGGTACAGCCGATTGAGTTGATTAAACCTATTTTTATCATGTATATTGCATATTACTTGGCAAATTTCCCCGACCGTTTGCAAAGTTTTGCACAAGGCATTATGCCCATGTTATTGATGTTAAGCGTGATGGTAGGTTTGTTGCTGATACAGCCTGACTTTGGTAATGCTGTGTTATTACTAACGGTAAGTTTTTGTTTGTGGTTTGTCGGTGGTGTTCCGTTTCGCCACTTATTGGGTTTAGCTATGGCTGCAATTCCATTGTTGGCCGTGATTGTGATGGCAGCACCTTATCGTCTAGCGCGCTTAACTTCCTTTGTAGATCCATGGGCGGATCGCTTTGGAAGTGGTTACCAACTTGTTCAATCGCAAATTGCCTTTGGTGTTGGCGGTGTGACAGGTGCAGGTTTAGGGCAAGGCGTACAAAAACTGTTTTATCTTCCTGAAAGTTTTACTGATTTTATTTCTGCTGTGATTGGTGAAGAGCTGGGTCTTGTTGGTATTTTAACGTTGATTTTGGTGTTTGCCATGCTTTGCTGGCGTGGTTTTATGATTGCTAAACATGCAGTCAAACCTTTTGAGCGCTTATTGGCATTGGGTTGCACGCTTTTATTGGCTTTGGCTTTTATCATTAATCTCGGTGCAGCCATGGGCATCTTTCCAACCAAGGGTATGCCTATGCCATTTATATCGTATGGTGGTAGTGCTTTGATTGGTGCATGTATCTTGGTGGGTTTGATTTTTTCAGTGCAGCGACATCAGCCGGTGAAAGCAAGCAATAAGCGGGTGCGGCGTAGTGAACATGTGGAACATCACGAGGTGATAGCATGAATG
>JALUWH010000146.1 GCA_027019685.1 Ghiorsea sp.
ATAGAGGCGTACACCTTATAAATTAACTACAATTAGGTTACAAAAAAGGCTACCAGCCCGCTTGGGATGGTAGCCTTTCAAAGCACAAAGTAAGATTTAATTAAAGCTTACTCACCTTCGTAATACAAACCATCTTTCTTCATTTGTCTATCCCAAAGCAAACAACCCAATGAGAATATAACAACTGTGATTGCCACATCAATCCACGACGATAAGAATGGTGTATGATCAATATCATCTGCATGTGCACTGATAATCCACATATAGCGTTCCAAGAATGTACCCATCAAGATACTTGCCGATGGAATAAGCATCAGTGCTGGTGAATGACGCATAGCCGTAAAGATAAGCATGAGGAAAGGGACAAATGAGTTCAAAAGAAAAAATAACCAAAACACAAACCAGTTTGGACCATCCATCATATTATGGAAACGCACGATTTCTTCTGGTAAATCACCATACCACATAATCAAATATTGCATAAAGAATAAGTAAGTCCAAATAATGGTGAGTGCCAACATAATTTGCGCAAGATAGTTAAATACATAATCATTAATTCTACGTTTCAATGAATCACGCTGGCGCAATACAAACAATGAAACGATAAAGAAAGCTAAAAATACACGCAACATACTTTCAAAATGATAAGGACCATAGATTGGACTCCACCAACGTGGCATTTGAGTCATTTCAAAATCCCAAGCGACAATGGTGCCATAAATGCAATACACAAATGGTACCAATAACGCAATATTACGAAAACGTCTTAAATCGCTAGCATCTGCATGTGGAAATGCTTTTCTTTGTAACTTAATATACTGAAGACAAAAAGCCCAAACAACCAAGTAAAGTACAATTTGGCGAGCATCAAAAAAGATAACATTATGCCAACCATTTAAAGGTTGACCAAACGTTTCTCCACCCATCCATGGAAAGCTGTTTGCACCGCTTGCCAAAATAATCAGCAACAAAACAAAACCCAAAGGAAATAACGCTCTGGATGATGCCATTAAAAAACGCACCTCATAACGCCACTTACCATTCGAAAGATGCAATACAGATGCCCAGAAAGTGGCTGCAAGTGGAATATACAGGGTAAATAGAAAATTATCCATCAACACTGCCCAATTTGGAAATGTCATAGTCATGTTCTACTTCCCTCCCTTTTCAGTAGCATCCATCACTTGAGATGCTCTTTCTTCTTTACTTGTAGCAGTCATGCGTTTTTCAAGCACTTTTCGGATATAGTTAACCACATGCCAACGCTCTGTTGGGTTCATATCATAGCCGTAGCGAGGCATAATATAGCTACCGAATGTAATCGTTCCCCAAATCCAACCATCACTCAATTCATCTTTTACATAATCAGATGAAAGGTCGGCTGGCTCTGCCTCAAAAATTTTTCCAACAGGACCATCACCTTTCCCCGTTGCGCCATGACAAGGAAAACAATAAGTTTGAAACAATGCATGCCCCATAGCTATCGATTTCTTTGTTGGCTCTACTGGATTCTTAATATCCTGTGCAGCATCACGGTCAGTAACTTTAGTCCAAAGACCACCAACAGGCACAGAATCTTTTGGATATGTATTGATGGGTCCTTCTTGTGGTTTGATCGAAGGTTGATTCATCAAATCCCTAGACCATGGCCATGCCATCACAGCAGTAGGTAATGCAAACATACATACAATTAATAGAATTTTTTTCATTGTGTCACTTCCCTAATTTCAACCGCACCACATTTTTCTAAAACAGCACGAGCCTTGTCACTTTTAGTTGGATCAATCTGTACTTCAATACCAATTTGATCTTCACTTACTTTTTGACTGTAGTACTTTTTCAGACGACGAGGTAAGCCTGAATAAATAAGAAACGCTACAATCGTAGAGTAAACCCCAAACATAATCGTACCTTCATAAGTAATCACAATATCCATGGGTAATGGAATCACAGGCTTACCACCTTGGGGCTGCACTGTGAACATAGATTGTGCCGCAGCAGCAACCAATAAAAAAGCACATACAGCGCCAGTAATCGCACCAAAAAATGTGAATCGCTGAATAGGCTGGTGAAATGTTCCCAATATCTCTTCAACCTCTGGATGCTCAATCGGCGAGTATAATTCAATATTATCGATTACCTTTTCTTT
>JALUWH010000147.1 GCA_027019685.1 Ghiorsea sp.
TACGAATGCCAATGCAATACCAGTGTTCCCAGAAGTTGGCTCAACAATCGTACCGCCTTCTTTAAGCAACCCTTTGGCCTCAGCATCTTCAATCATGGCTTTACCAATACGGTCTTTTACCGAATTTAACGGATTAAAAAATTCGCATTTGACTAAAATTTCAGCATCTAAATCCGCACCAATTCGATTCAAACGAATCAATGGCGTATTGCCAATGGCTTCTGCTGCATTATTATAAATCGCCATAACCTACTCCTTTCCCACGCTTGAAGAATTAACCTTCAATAATACCCTGCTCAATCGGCTCAACATGCACACCATCTTGCGCTTCAAGCCATTTTACAGATGCTTCAACCACCTCTGTTTCACCTTCAATTTCAAGACCAACCAAACCCATATCTTCTTTAACTTCTGCCATACGAATATTGGTCACCACATCAAACTTTTTCGCTAACTTCCAAATCACTGGCTCAGTGACTTTCTCTTTGTCAAAATTTAAATATACACGTAATTTCATCAATCTCTCCTCTCGAAAATAAAAATATTTGTTCGCTAACAAGGCATGGTAAGTGCGAGAAGCACAGTATACTTCTTAGTATGTGAGCATCACAGCACTTGCCATAACGCAGTTATCGGACAAATAGATTATTTTCCACCTGCGATTGCGGGTACGATGGACACTTCATCAGAATCCTTAAGCGCCGTATTACGACCATCAAGGAAACGAACATCTTCGTCATTCAAATATACATTAACGAAACGACGAATTTCACCGTTTTCATCACAAAGGCGTTCTTTCATACCAGGGTGCGCTGCTTCTAGGTTATCAATCAGTTCACCAATGGTTGCGCCTTCAATGCTTACTTCATCAGAACCACCTGTAAGTTTACGTAAAGGTGTTGGGATACGAACTGCTACTGTCATACTATACTCCTGTTTTCTCTTTCTATTTCTCAAATTTCCTAAATGTTTTCAATTTTCTGCTAGGTCATTCGAGAGCAAGGCAAAGGCGCGGAGTGTGCTTGTTGCACATGAGTACCTTTAACGCTGCAATCGCATGATATAGCGGTGAAGTGAAACATTTATTTCACGCCGTCG
Organism: Ghiorsea sp.; assembly: GCA_027019685.1. GTDB lineage: Bacteria > Pseudomonadota > Zetaproteobacteria > Mariprofundales > Mariprofundaceae > Ghiorsea. The sequence goes on from JALUWH010000147.1 coordinate 1,099, forward strand.
GCTTCTGCTAATACATCAAATTCTTTTAAAGATGCACCAATCACACGAGGTTTGGTCACTTCATTAATCACAGCTTCTTGTGTTTTCAAGCCATTACCCGTAATACAAAGCACGATAGATTCATCTTTCGGCAACTTGCCTGATTCAAGCAGCTTAATGGCACTACCCAAAGTCACACCACCTGCAGTTTCTGCAAAGATACCTTCAGTTTCTGCAAGCAACTTCATGGCTGCAATCACTTCTTCATCGGTGACATCTTCACACCAGCCGCCTGATTCTTTAATCACACGATTGGCATAAAAACCATCCGCTGGATTACCAATCGCCAATGATTTAGCAATGGTATCTGCTTTCACAGGGTGAATCATATCTGTACCATCTTTGACTGATTTAGAGATAGGTGAACAGCCTGTAGCTTGTGCGCCATACACGGCAGTTCCCGTATCCTCAATCAAACCAAGTTTGATAAACTCTTTGATTGATTTATCAATTTTGGTGCACAATGAACCCGAAGCCATAGGCACAACCACGTGTTTGGGTGCTTTCCAGCCCAATTGCTCCATGATTTCATAACCCATAGACTTAGAACCTTCCGCATAAAATGGGCGAACATTCACATTCACAAATGCCCAGCCATATTTACCCGCAACTTCAGAGCATAAGCGATTCACATCATCATATTGACCTTTAATGCCAATGATGTTTGTGCCAAAAATACCTGCACCCAACACTTTACCTTGCTCCAAATCTTCAGGAATAAACACATATGACTCTAAGCCTGCCGCTGCTGCATTAGCAGCTACAGAACCCGCAAGGTTACCTGTTGATGCACATGCCACAGTTTTAAAGCCAAACTCAACAGCTTTGGATAAAGCCACTGCTACCACACGGTCTTTAAAAGATAATGTTGGGTAACATACCGAGTCATTTTTAATATAAAGCTCTTTCACACCCAAGGCTTTAGCTAAGCGGTCTGCTTTCACCAATGGGGTAAAACCATTGTTTGCACCAACTTTTGGCTCACCATCAATAGGAAGAAGCTCTTTATA
>JALUWH010000148.1 GCA_027019685.1 Ghiorsea sp.
TAGATGCTTCAGATGGTGCAATCACATAATAGGCTGCAATAGCATATTCAGTATGTGGTAATGAAATATCAACAATTTCAGCACCCATACTTTCACATTTTTTCAATGCAGCTTCCACTTGGGCGCGGACTTCTTCATCCATGCCATCAATAAAGTATTCTTTGGGTTTACCAATTTTCAAACCCTTCATATCTTTGGCTTCGCAAGCTGCAAGCCAATCAAAGTTTGGTGCATCCGATACCGAAGTGGCATCGCCTGCATCATGACCAGACATGATGGATGTAAGTAATGCGGCATCTTTCACGGTGCGGGTCATAGGGCCTGCTTGGTCTAATGATGATGCAAAAGCAATAATACCACGGCGAGAAACACGGCCGTAAGTTGGTTTTAAACCCACCAAACCAGTCAATGCAGCAGGCTGGCGAATGGAGCCACCTGTGTCTGTACCTAATGCAGCAGGGGTTAAACCAGCCGCCACGGCAACAGCCGAACCACCTGAGGAACCACCTGGGATACAATCCGTGTTCCAAGGATTTTTGCAGCCGCCAAATGCAGATGTTTCATTGGATGAACCCATAGCAAATTCGTCCATGTTGGTTTTTCCAACCAGCACAGCCCCTGCTTCTTTTAAGTGGGTAATGACATGTGCATCATAAGGTGCTTCAAAACCTTCAAGGATATTGGAGCAACAACGTGTTGGGCCATTTTGCGTGCAAAAAATGTCTTTAACTGCAATCGGCAGACCTTCGAGTGGACGCGCATCATGTTTAGCGCGGTAGGCATCGGATGCCTCGGCTTGCGCCAGCACATGTTCAGGGTCGATAAATACAAACGCATTCAAATCATCATTGTGCGCGGCAATACGGTCTAAATAAAGTTGGGCAACTTCTACGGCAGTGGTTTGTCCTGCTTCAAGTTGGGTTTGGATGTCGCTGAGTGAACGAAATGGCATAATATGTCCTCAAAAAATAATTTAGTTTAGGGAAAGTGAGTGAAATAGGCGAAAGAGAGGGAGGCTTATTCAAGCACTTTGGGTACAACATACAAACCTGATTCGGTACGAGGTGCAGGTTGTTGCAAAGCGTCACGGCGACTTGGATTGGTTACAACATCAGGGCGCTGCGGCATAGCCACATCATGGGGATGTGCTGTGGGCGAGATACCATCAGTATTCACTTCACTAAGTTTATCAATATACCCCATAATATTAGATAGTTGTGGGGCAAGTTCTCGTGCTTCGCTATCGGTTAAACGAATGCGAGAAAGATTTGCGATTTTTTTAACGTCAATATCCATAAAGACCACCTGATTCTAAAGTCAGGCGCAGTCTAATCAGCATTACGATATTTCTCTAGTTCTTAAATCCATTTCTCATTTTTTCTTTGTATTCAGCCAGTGCTTTGGCGACTTTTCCTTGTAGAATATACAAACCAATAAAGTTGGGTAATGCCATAGCGAGTAATAATAAGTCACTAAAGTCTAAGATATTGCCAGCACTTCCCAATGTTGCCAACACGATAAAAATTAAAAAGGTGATTTTGTAAATCATGGAAAAGCGTTCGCCAAACATATATGTCCAGCAACGTTCACCATAATATGACCATGAAATCATGGTGCTAAAAGCAAAAAGTACGACGGAAAGTGACAAAATGCTGGAAAACCAAGGTACGACAGAGCCAAAAGCAACAGAGGTCAGGGCAGCACCTTGTTTGGCATCAATCAGTGCAGCATGTTCAGGGGCATTGTAAACACCTGTTACCACAATGACCAAAGCCGTCATGGTGCAAATAATAATGGTGTCAATAAAAGGTTCATATAATGCTACAATACCTTGGCGTACTGGGTATTTTACTGATGCGGTAGAGTGAGCAATCACGGCTGAACCAATACCTGCTTCACTGGAAAATGCTGCACGTTTAAAACCTTGTACAATCACGCCAACCAAAGCACCAAATCCAGCTTCCATGGAAAATGCACCATGCCAAATCGTAGTAAGAGCATCAGGAATTGCGCTTATGTTGGCAAGAATAATCCATAAGCATGTTACCACGTAAATTAGCACCATGGTTGGCACAATAGCTTCAGCAGCATGGGCAATGCGTTTGATACCACCGATAATCACAACACCAACCAATGT
>JALUWH010000149.1 GCA_027019685.1 Ghiorsea sp.
TGGTTATGGACGTACAACAATGAGAGACCTAATATGGCTCTTGGTGGCATTACGCCTAAGCAAAAGCTAGCGTTAGCTGCATAATGATTTTCTACTTATAAATGCGAACACTTATGGGTGGATTACCCAGAACCCAAAGAAAAATAAGATTAGCCATGGCTTAAATAATGGTGCAACCGTAGATGCTTTTTTACTTAGCGCTTACGCTCAATATATCATGTATTGCTAATATAATAAGCTTCATTTATGATTCGGCGCATGGAAATGATACCTAAAGAACAAATACAAACAGCAAGTGAAGGTTTGAAAGCCATAGCGCATGAAGTGCGCTTATCTGTGTTGTGCCACTTAACCGATGGTCCACTTTGTGTTCATGATTTGATTGAACGCACAGGTTCTTCACAGTCTAACTTGTCACAACACTTATCAAAAATGCGTATGATGGGCATTTTGAATCATGAAAAACGTGGGCAGCAAGTATATTATAGTATTGCGAACCCTCAGTTTGAAACTTTGTTGCAAGCGTTGCAAAACATTTACTGTCCAGATGTTTGTGGCCGTTAAACCAATTATTTTTAATAATAGAAAAGGAGTATTGAAATGTCAGTAGAACGTATTATTCATATTGTAGCAGGATTTTTTATCATGTTATCCGTATTTTTATCAGGTGCACCATTGAGTGAGCCTACATGGTTATGGTTCACTTTGTTTGTAGGTGCAAACCTTTTCCAATCAGGTCTTACCCAGTGGTGTTTGATGGGAATTATCTTGAGAAAACTGGGCTTGAAATCTGAAGCTGCTTGTAAGAGCTGTTAAATGATGGATTGGGTTCAAAATAACGTACCACTTGTTATTGCTTTTGCGATAATGGGTTGGATGATTTATGCACGGGTGGTAAAACCGAAAATGTTAGGTATTAAAAAAATGACAGCAGGGGCTTACTCTGATTTTGATGAAAATCATACATTGGTTGATGTGCGCTCAACGGGTGAATGGCGGGGTGGTCACCCTGCCAATGCAATGCATATCCCACTCAATGAGTTTGAGCAAAAAATGAGAAAAATACCTAAAGATAAACCGCTTATTCTAATCTGCGCTTCGGGTATGCGTTCATCCATGGCGGCAAGTATAGCGGCAAAAGCAGGTTATAAAGATGTTTATAATTTTGCTGGTGGTTTTGGCAGCTGGTGTGCAGCTCAGCTTCCACGAAAGTGATTTGAGAAGGTGATTTAGTTTGCCTCAAGCTTTTGAGTGCGATGATGCTTTACGGCTGATGCAAGAAGCGGGTGCCAATACTTTGAGTGTACCCGCTGGCTCAGTTATTTTTCATGATGGTGATGAATGTAATACATATGTATTGGTAACATCTGGATCCATTCGTGTGCAAAAAAATGACCCCAACGGCAGAGAAATTCTTTTATACCGTGTTGAAGAAGGGCAAAACTGTATGCTCACAAGTATTTGTGTATTGGGTAAACAGCCATACCCCGCAGAAGGTATTGCTGAGACTGACGTTGAAATGCTTGTTTTGTCCATTTCAGCATTTGATGAGATGCTGATTAAATCAGCAAGTTTCAGGCAATGTGTCATGCGAAATATTGGTCGACGTATTGCAGATTTAATGGCACTTTTAGAAGATGTTGCCTTTGGACGTATGGATGTACGTTTAGCAAAATTCCTTCTTAAATATCAACAAGAAAATAAAGGTTTAATTTGTTGCACACATAAACAAATTGCCATTGAACTTGGTACTGTTCGAGAGGTAATTAGCCGTTTACTCAAGGATTTTGAACGAAAGGCATGGGTTAACTTGAGTCGAAATAAGGTGCAAATATTAGAGATTAAGGCTTTGCAAAACCTCGTTTCTGCTTCAAAGTAACATTGTCACTGAATAAATGATGTGCATGATTATGATGCACAAGCTGTTTACAGAGTTTAATAGATTATAGGAGTGTTATATGAAACGTAGTATATTTGTTGTATTGTTATTATCATTATTTTTATCGGCTTGTGACCAAGGTGAGCCGAAAGGTTACAGTATTATTTCTGTGCCTGATGCTTATCAGTTGGTGAAAGCCGCTGATAAAAATACCATGTTTTTAGATGTGCGAACGCCTGGTGAATACCAAAGTGGACATGTTCCTCATGCTAAACTTATTCCTGTGCAAACATTAGCCAATCGCTTAAATGAAGTTCCTAAAGACAAAAAGGTTATTGTGTACTGTGAATCTGGCGTTAGAGCAGGTCGGGCTGCGGAACTATTGGTTAGCCAAGGTTATACCAATATTTTAAGCATGAAAGCGAGCATGCGAGGCTGGCGCTCAGCAGGTTTACCAACAGAAAAGTAATATCATTATATCAACTATTGCTAATATATTATTTTTTTGTACAGTTTCGTACAATTTGAAAGCTAGGAGTAAATAGAATGGAAGTTTCAGTACAAGATTTTCATCATGTTGTAGAAACAGGTGACTTTGATTATTGGGTAGATGTGCGAACCCCAGAAGAGTTTTCAGCACTACGAGCAGATTGTGTATTGGTAAAGAATCATCCCTTGGATCAAATTGACACATTGGATTTACCCAAGGATGCTAATATTTATCTAAGCTGCCGTTCTGGTGCACGCTCTGGACAAGCACAAAGACTATTGATGCATAAAGGCTATAATCATGTCACCAATGTGATGGGTGGTATTATGGCATGGGAAGCTGCAGGCTACCCAACAACACAAGGGTAAGCGTATGTTTATCAAAAAACAAATACTCGTAATCTTTGCTATGCTGTTGATGTTTTCAACACAATCTATGGCTTGTGGCATGGGTGAAGTAACAGCAGAAGGTTATGAAAACACTTCAATTACCCATGCGTATCAGCATTGGAGCCAAGGTAAACACACACAGATACCTTTTGCGTTTGTTGATGTGCGAACAGCTCAAGAATATAAGGCTGGGCATATCCCTGGTGCCATTAATATTCCTGTTTCAGATATTGCAATGCGCATGAATGAGTTGCCTAAAAACAAGCAGCTTTATGTGTACTGTCATTCAGGTGTTCGTGCAGCAAAAGCATCTGCATTGTTAGCCAAAGCAGGTTTTCATGTAGAGAATATGCCTGATAGTATGGAAGGCTGGAAAGCAGCAGGTTATCCCATAGAAAAATAATGATAAGGCAGCCTGCATGCGTAGGCTGTCTTTTTATGTGAATAAACTTATCTAATAAGGAGACACATCATGATATTTAGACAACTGTTTGATGAAGCAACATGGACTTATACTTATATTGTAGCAGATGAAACCTCAAAAGAAGCATTGATTATTGATGCAGTACTGGAAAAATTTGAGCGTGATGCTGCTTTGATTGCAGAGCTTGGCTTGAAATTGAAGTATGCTGTAGAAACACATGTACATGCCGATCATATTACAGGTGCGGGCATGTTGCGAGAGCGTACAGGATGTAAAACAGGAGTTGCAGCATCAGAAAATGTTGATTGTGCTGATATTCATTTGCATGATAATGATGTGCTTAATTTGGGCGACTTAGAAATAAAAGTAATCACGACACCAGGTCATACATCAGGTTGCTTAACGTTTGTGTGCGAAAACAAAGTGTTTACAGGTGATGCTTTATTTATTCGTGGTTGTGGTCGCACTGATTTCCAAGCTGGTGATGCAGATACATTATATACCTCAATCACTGAAAAGATTTTCCCTTTGGGTGATGAAAAAGAAGTCTACCCAGGTCATGATTATAAAGGTATGACCATGTCTACTATTGCGGAAGAAAAAGTACTTAATCCGCGGATAAAGTTGGGCAGGGATGGTTTTGTCGAATTGATGAACAACTTAAACTTGCCTATGCCTAAACATATTCAAAAAGCAGTACCTGCAAACCAAGTTTGTGGTTTGATTGAAGGGCAAGGCTAAGGTCTCGAAGAGAAGTTTGAACTAAGCTGTTTCTAAATAAGTAAATTTATGATTTATTCAAGTTTTTCTAAGCAACAATGGTAAAAAGAAGCATAAATCATAAAGTTACATGGTAGAGTAATTACGGGTATTGATTGAGTACCGTTGATGGTTTGCTAAAGCCATCAAACTTTTTTAAGAAGCGCTTAGCAATCATTGCCACTACAAAAGGAATTCATTTAAACAAGTGGTAACTGGTGAAAAAGTATACCTTTTTTGATATATAAAATGTACGAATTTTATTTTTTAAAAATAATTTGATAGTGAGGGTATTAAACCTATGGAAACAATGATGATTTTTGGCTTAATAAGCGCTGTATTTATGGGTATGACACTAGGCATATTTGGGGCTGGTGGTTCGATATTGACTGTGCCTATCCTTGTGTTTTTAATGAGTGTACCAGCTTCTGAAGCTACAGCATATTCATTGTTTATCGTAGGTATCACAGCTCTTTTTGGTGCATATTCTTATTATAAAAAGGATTTAATACGCTTTAAAATTGGGTTTATTTTTGCTATCCCTGCTTTTATTGGTGTTTATAGTGTACGGCTGATGCTTATGCCTGCGCTTCCTGAGCATATTGCCAATTTTGGTGACTATAGTTTAAATAAAGATGAGCTGGTATTGATTGTCTTTTCAGTGATTATGATTATGGCGGCTTACTCTATGATTAAACCTTCTAAGGCTGATGTTGTTGGTAAGAAAAAACAGTTAAATTTTCCATTGATTGCTGTTGAAGGGTTGGTTGTTGGTTCGGTGACTGGTTTTGTTGGTGCAGGTGGTGGATTTTTAATTATTCCTGCCTTGGTTGTGCTTGCAGGCCTGGGCATGAAAGAGGCTGTGGGTACATCGTTGATGATTATTGCTTTTAAATCTATTTTAGGGTTTATTGGTGATATTCAATCAGGTATGGTCATTGATTGGGTTTTATTGTTTGAAGTTACAGGTTTATCTATTATTGGCGCACTTATTGGTGAGCGTTTGAGCCGTAATCTTGATGGGGATAAACTCAAACCTGTGTTCGGTTATTTTGTATTAGTGATGGGTATTGGTATGTTATTGCGTGAAGTATTTGAGGGTTGATAACATGAAATTTGAGAACATAAAATGGGTGCTACCTTTGTTGGTGAGTGTATTGTGGAGCCAGTTGGCTAATGCTGCTACATATCCCTTTGCGCTACATATTCAAGGCTCAGCTTTTAATACGCAAGAGCGTCTTGCGATAAGTGATATTGGTGAAGGAAAAACTCACCTTAAGGTAAACTTCAAAAGTAAGGGAGGGAAGGCTTATGTTTTGGATATGCAATATAAGAAACTTGCGGCAAACCGCTCCTATCCTACCAATCTAGATATTACGGTTAAAGATGCGCAGGGACATAAGCTTGGTTATTTGTTTTTTGCCTTAAATCGTTTGGCATTTCTGAAGCAAATGGGTGTATTTGGCTTTAAGGTAGATATTGATGGTGAACCTGTGGATGTGCAGTTTGTGTGGTCTGGGCATAAAAAGGGGCACTTACAAACCAAAGATTTAACCCAAGAACGCTTTTTCCAAGATACCTTGGTGCCCAAGTGGGGATTTCAGATGATTCGCCCTGTAGTGTTGAAAGCTAAAAACAGCAATACGCTTTCGGCAACCTACAAGCTAGATGAACATCCATACGCGGTAAACTACACGATTGTTAACCGTGCCAATGGTGGTGTTCGTTTTAAGCATCAGTTATATCGTTTAGTTCAAGGTAAACAACACTTGGTGTCATCGGTTTACTTCAATGCGGATGATTTAAAGAGTTTGCGTGAAGTGATGTATGCAGGTAAACATTTTGATGCCAATGATGGTGTGTTCAAATTGGTGTTTTATCCAGCATTGGGGCAAACCGAACCGAAAAATATTAAGTGAGCTCAACACCCTTACTCATTTGGCTTTATACGCTTGCATTTGCGGCGGTACACAGTCTTTTGGCAAGCCAAGCGGTTAAAGAGTATGTCTATCAGTTTGGCTTGCAAACACACCATTATAGGCTGCTTTATTCACTGCTAGGGGTGTTAACCACGTTTGTCTGGCTGTATTGGATTGGGACTTTGCCTGATACTCTATTATATACAGTACAAGAAGGTGGCTTACAATATGGGTTGTATACCTTGCAAGCCTTGGGTTTATATATTGTTTTGGCGGCATTGAAGCCTATTGATGGTGCGGTCTTTCTGGGCTTGAAAAAAGCAGAGCAACAAACTGACCCTTTTATTGAACAAGGCGTGTTTAAATATATTCGCCATCCTATGTATACAGGTTTTATGTTGTTCTTATTGGCTAAACCTGAGCATACTATGGTTAGTTTGCATTTTGCTTTGGCAGTGAGTGTGTATTTTATCGTTGGTTCAAAGTTTGAAGAAAGACGTATGCTTGCAGAGCATCCTGATTATGCGGATTATCAGCAAAAGGTTGGGGCATTTATCCCCAAGTTGTTTTAGGAGGCCTGTAAATGTCAAATGTAAAAATACCAGACTGGGAAGTGTTATACCAAGCACAAGATACAGGCTGGGATAGGGGTGAAGTAAGCCCTGCACTACACTCCTTTATCAATAAAGGTGTCTTTAAGAATGCGAAAACAGTATTAATTCCTGGTTGTGGGCGTGGTTATGAAGTGGTTGAGCTTGCTAGGCATGGCTTTGAAGTTACAGCTTTAGATTTAGCACCTTCTGCTATTGAGCACCTTAACCAAGAATTAAAACAAGCAGGTATTACTGCCCATACAACGTGTTTAAACATTTTTGATTATCATGCGCCTCAAAGTTTTGATGTGGTGTATGAGCAAACATGTTTATGTGCAATAGCTCCTTTAGAACGTGAAAAGTACGCTAAAGCTGTGTGTAGCTGGCTAAAACCAAGTGGAAAATTGTTGTTAAACTTGATGCAAACAGGTGATGCTGGTGGCCCGCCATTTCATTGTGATTTTATGGATGCAAAGCAGTTGTTTCCAAGTAAACTTTGGGATTGGCAAGAAGAGCCACCTTTTATGACAGGGCGCGGTAAAGATAGGGCTTCACCACGTTTTGAGTTGGGTTATATTTTGGAGAAGAAGATATGAAAGATTTTATCAAAGGACTACCGTATCCACTGTTGATTATAATGGCTATTTTTATGGCGTTTGCGCCCTTTCAACCAGAGCCACATTTAGTGCAAAAGTTTGATATGCTTATGGCAGGTAAGCTAAGTAAACCACTGGATGTATTTGATTTCTTTTGGCATTTGTTACCTATGACTTTATTGGTAACAAAATTTATGCTTTTACAAAAGGAAAAATAGTTTTAACTATAAAACTTGCTAAACTCCGCCCAATAATCATATCGAGAGGGAAACATGGCTGAAAAACAAGCAACAGATGATACACCAATCTTTAATTTACAAAGGATTTATGTCAAAGACATTTCTTTTGAAAATCCAAATTCTCCAGAGGTATTTGCTGAAGCCAATAAGCAGCCAAAAGTAAAAATGAGCATGGATTTATCGCATCGCAAAGTGAATGATGAACATTGGGAAGTTTGCATCAAAATTAATGCAGAAACACGTGTACAGGAATCGGATAAATTGGTCTTTGAAATTGAAGTCGAGCAAGCGGGTGTATTTTTCTTCCATAATATTCCTGAAGAACATGTTCCTTTGCTTTTGAATGTAGATTGCCCAACGATTATTTTCCCATATACACGCCAAATTATCAGCCAATTAAGTGTGGATGGTGGGTTTATGCCGTTTACCTTAGAGCCTGTAAACTTTAATGCGTTATATCAAGCCAAACTGCAAGAAGCTAAAGCAAAAGAAAACGCAACAGTACAATAATCTTGGGTAGGGTGTGGCGCGGTTAAGGAGGTACTGATTTACTGGCATCCCGCCAAAAATCAGGGCGAGAAAGGAAAAGCGCGGTTTTCCTTTCTTATACAATTCAAACGCTTACGCTATTGATTTGGCAGCCCGTCCATGGGCTGCACGGAAGCACTGAATAAATCAGCACTTCCTTAAGTGTTCACACCCAACCAAATCATATGTTTACTGCCTTTTTTGCCATGGGCGCGGCATGGTACTTCGCTGGTTTGAAAACCAGCCTGTTTCATGCGTTTGGTAAAACGCGGTTCAGGAAATGCAGACCACACCGCGAAAATACCTTTAGGCTTTAAAGCCTTTTTCGCAGCTTTAAGACCGTTAGGACTATATAAAGCACCGTTTTCTTGGCGGGTTAAACCTTCTGGTCCATTATCGACATCAAGTAAAATAGTATCGAAAGTATTATTGCTTTCACGAATCAATTGACCAACATCACCTTGAAATACAGAAACACGCTTATCTTGCAAAGGGTTTCCTGCAAGCTCTGCGAGATGACTTTGATTCCATTCTACCACGGCTGGCACTAGCTCTGCCACAGTGATATTGGCTTGTTTGTGTGTATGTTTTAATGTTTCTGCCAAGGTGAACCCCATGCCTAAACCACCAATTAAAACATGAGCATCAGCTTTGTGCCCAATATTTTTGCAGCCAAGCTTGGCTAAAACATCTTCAGAAGAATGCATGCGGCTGTTCATCAATTCGGAATAACCAGTTTTGATAGAATACTCATCGCCACGTTGATACAACTTCATATCATGAGCCTCACCAGCAACGCTAGTGCTATCTAATAGTTTCCAAGGTCTCATGATATGCCCTGTTTAATCAACATCAGGCCACGGGCTGTTGTTTGATTTTTGCTTACCATTTTTCTCATCCAACATTTCCTTATATAAGGCTTCAACTTTGGCTCTTGCCCATGGTGTTTTTCGTAAAAAAGCGAGACTAGATTTGATGGATGGATTCATATTAAAGCAACGAATTTTAACATAAATGCCCAATTCACCCCAGCCATAGTATGATACAAGTTCTTCCAATATCATTTTTAGGGTTTTGCCGTGCATAGGGTCTTGCTGTGTGCGTTGATTCATGGCTGGTCAAACCTATAGTGTATTTGGTATAAATAAAGATTTACACCTGCATTGGAGTCTGTAATACCTGCATTCGATAAATGTCTAGCTCTAGCAATAAAAGACCATTTTTTATTGAGTTCAATGCCAACGCCAACAAAAGAATTGAATTCAAAAGCTGTATCTAGGCGGTTGGTTTCTCCAGGGCGCGAAAAAAGGTGAGGGCCAAAACCTGCTTCAAAAAAGATGTTGCCCGCTTGGGTGTTTATATATTGACTGCGTAACATAAGGTTGGCTGAAAGGTGGTATGCTGTTTCATTGCTTCTATCCCACCAGCTTTTGGCGATACCAATGTCCAAGAAGGGTTCGTGTAGATATTCTTCTAGAATATGCAAAGGTGGTATAACATGTTGAATCAACTCAATTTGTAGCCAATGCTTTACATCAATGCCATGCCCATAACTTACACCAATTTCCTCTGGGGCAAAGTTGCCCGCTTTTGCCATATTTGGCAAAACCAAACTTAAGCATATAAAACAATATAAAGAAACTAACTTGCGTATTTTCATGTTCATAGGTCGTTATCATGAGGCTGATGTTACAAAATTCTACTATTTAATTTATCAAACCCAACATAAGCTTTGCTGATGTTACTTCATCAGATAAGCGAACAGCAATTGGATATATTATATCATGATAAATATTTGGTTGCTGTGCATAAACCTGCAGGTTTATTGGTGCATCGCTCTATGATTGATAGGCATGAAACACGCTTTGCTTTGCAAATGGTACGCAATCAGGTGGGGCAACATGTTTACCCTGTGCATCGCTTGGATAAACCCACTTCTGGCGTTTTAATTTTTGCTTTGAGCCCAGAGGTTGCTAAAACTGTGGGTGAGCAATTTACAGCACATACGGTTGAGAAAATATACCATGCTGTAGTGCGTGGTTATGTTGATGAAAATGGTATCATTGATTATGCCCTTAAAGAAGAACTAGATAAAAAAAGTGATAAACAAGCCAAACAGGATAAAGAAGCGCAAGATGCCGTTACAGTATATAAACGGTTAGCCACCGTTGAGCTTAATCAAGCGGTAGGTCGGTATCATACAGCAAGGTATAGTCTGGTGCAGCTTAAGCCAAAAACAGGGCGTAAACATCAATTACGCCGTCATTTAAAACATATTTTTCATCCCATTGTGGGTGATACCACACATGGTGATGGTAAACAAAACCAATTTTTTAGAGAACATTTGGCTTGCCATAGGTTATTACTTCAAGCCTCAAGCTTATCATTGCAACACCCCGTAACGCAGCAAAACCTTTGTATTCAAGCAGCAAAAGATAGTTCATTTGATACAATCATTGAGACATTGGGCTGGCAGGGCAGCATAGGCGATATAAAAGATGGGAGTAAATGATGGCAAGAGTTTTAAAAATATTTATGCGCGGTAAAAGTGTAGGTTTATTACAAGAAGTATTGCGGCGTATGGGTTATGAGATTACCGACCAAAAGAACTTATTTGGCACAACTACCCGCGAAGCGGTAAAAAGTTATCAAAAGCAGCATGGTTTAAAACCAACTGGTCTGGTGGATGAAGCATTAATGAATCAAATGCAAGGTGGTGTTCCAGCACCTGCTGAAGAGCAAGTAGATGTGAAAACAAGTGTATTACCCAGCCATCAAGCAGAATTTGATGCCTTAGTACGTTTGTTAATCAAAAAAGAAGTATTTAGCCAAGCAGAGTGGGATGCGGAAAAGAAAAAAACTGTTCCGAGCAGTTTAATCTAAACATGACAGCTCATTTTGTCATTGAAGGAGTCTCTAGATGTCTCGACTACGCTCGACATGACAGTAACTTGTCATTTCGACTGAAATGGAGAAATCTTGAAGCGTCCTAAATTTACCCAAACCCTTGCTGACACTTTATTGGCAGGTAAGCATGTGAATTTAATTAGCCCACACGGGCGAGGACGTAGGCAAACATTAATAGATTTGATTAGCCTTCTTGATGATGTTCAGGTGGCTAAGATTGATTTGAAACGAGAGCAAAAACAGTGGCAAACATGGTTTGAAAAAACTTTAAGGTTAAATGGTCAAGTGATTGTTATTATTCATAATATTGAGTATATCAAACAGTATCATAAACAAGCGCTTAATGCATTGAAGAAGTTTACCTTATTGTGTGTGTCTGAGCGTCCTCTGCAAGATGAGGGGTGGGTAAGTATTGAGCTTCCAAATCAATAAAACTACAAGCATCTCATGTTGTCATACCCACGCAGATGGGTATCCATCAACACTGATGATGAAATGGATACCCAATCAAGTTGGGTATGACGTGTTCATAGGTAGATTTTGACGAAACAAAGAAAAATCATTCATGTGGATATGGATGCATTCTTCGCATCCGTTGAGCAGCGGGATAACCCTGAGTACAGGGGTAAACCATTGATTGTGGGCGGCAAGCCCAATTCTCGCGGTGTGGTGGCGGCATGCAGCTATGAAGCGCGTAAGTTTGGCATTCATTCAGCCATGCCATGCTCGCAAGCTTATCGGCTTTGTCCTGAAGCGATTTTTGTGCCTGTGCGTTTTGCGGCATACCGTGAAGCTTCGGCTCAAATTCGAGAGGTATTTTGGCGTTATGCGGCGCAAGTTGAGCCTCTATCGTTGGATGAAGCTTATTTGGATGTGAGCTATACGGAATCATTTGATGGTATTGCTACAGACATTGCCAAAGCTATTAAAGCGGAAATCAAAGAAGAAACAGGTTTAATTGCATCGGCAGGTGTATCTTACAATAAGTTTTTAGCTAAAATTGCATCCGATATGGATAAACCCGATGGTTTATATGTGATTACACCCAAGCAGGGTGCAGCTTTTGTACAATCCTTAGCCATTGAGAAGTTTTATGGCGTAGGCCCTGCCACAGCCAAAAAAATGAAAGCTTTAAATATACACACGGGTAAAGACCTCAAAGCATGGTCACTATCCGAACTACAAGTCCATTTTGGCAAGTCTGCTAGCTATTATTATAACATTGCTAAAGGCATTGATGAGCGACCAGTCAAAAGCTTTAGAGAACGCAAATCTTTGGGTAAGGAAACCACATTTACAACGGATATTTTGGATGTGGATATACTTTTAGCACATCTCAAAACCTTGGCAGAGCAAGTGTTTACAAGCTTGGATAAACATAAGTTGCAAGGAAAACGCCTCACCATCAAAGTGAAGTATGCTGACTTTAAACAAGTGACTCGTTCAAAAACAGAAACCTTACCCATGACACAAGAACAAGTTTTAACATGTGTTCCCCAGCTCTTAAAACAAACCGAAGCAGGAAAAAG
>JALUWH010000150.1 GCA_027019685.1 Ghiorsea sp.
TTCCATTTATTTGTGGTGATGGATGCTTGAATAAGCAATGCACCTATCCAAATACCATAGATAAAACCAAAACTAAGGTGACCGAGAAAACCTGTAGGGTCTAATGCAGATGTGCCTCCAATAGTATTCTGTTGCAGTGTAAATAGAGAAAAATACTGTAATGTACAAACAATGAGGTGTAAAAATAAGCCAATAGATACGGCAATATATGCCTTAGTCAAAGTTTGATGGCCAATATATGCGGTAATACCAATAATGATTGGAACTAAGAGCCAATAAATACCTTTTGTAATTAACCTAAAAGCTTCGGTATGGTCAGTGCTCCATAAAGTTCCTATGATGGTTAGTAATAAATAGATTAAAACAGCTAAGGTAATGTTTCGGTACTTATGCCAACACAAATGCCAGCCTTTTTGGAATATATTTGGCTGTATAAATGCTACAATCATTAATAAAGCAAAGAAGAAGTTGCTAACTGCAATGGCAAAGGGAAAAAATAATAAGCCTGAAAATAAAAAAAAGGATGCCACCTTTATAGTAAAAGGTGGCACCCCATTGGAAGTTGGAGCAACTTTAGTCATCAATATTATTTTTCAATAAACAGTTCAATTCTACGGTTTTTAGCTCTACCTTCAGGTGTATCGTTGCTGGCAACAGGTTCAACATCTGCTCTGCCTGCTACAGTAATGTTTTCCCTAGGGAAACCTAAGCCCCAAGTAAGGTAGCGAGCAACTTCACCAGCTCGTCTAGCTGATAAATCCCAGTTATCTGAGAATTGTTTGCGCCATTTTTTTGCTACGGGAAGATTATCTGTATGCCCAACAATACGTAACATGACTTGTCCATCGTTGTTATCAATGCTTTCAATGACTTTTTTCAAGATGTCAGCAGCACCTTCTTGATCAATTTTAAATGAACCACTCGAGAAAAGAATGTCTTGTTGTAAAGTAACTTTGATGACACCTGTTTGTTCATTTTGTTCGATTAATACTTGTTTGGCGGTCACTTCTTGTTCAAGTTGTTTGTTTAATTCTGCAACAGACTGCTGCAGAGATGCTTTGGACTGCTTGAGTTTTTCATTTTCAACCTGTAGTTGTTCTGCTTTTGCAGCACGCGCTTGCAGTACTTCAAGTTCTTCATCGCTGATGCTTTGGCAACCAGATAAAATAAACATTGCGAGTATAGTGATACCAATATATTGCTTCATAGTTCTCCCCTTGTTGGTCTTGCTAAGTGAATAATAACACAGTTATATTTGAGTAAATTACACAGCTTTATAGGTTTGTCTAGTTTCTATGGTTGAACTGTGCTGTTTTGACGTTTGCGTTGCTGTAAAATCATTCGTACACGCTGTAGATTTTGTTCAACCATAGTAAAACCAGGGTAGATTTTTAAGGCTTTTTCAAATATCACTTCTGCTTTTTTAAACTGACCTGTGCTCATGTATGCTGCACCAAGCATATTTAGTGCAGGTGGGTTGTAGGGGTAAAATGTTTGGAATTCCTCAAAATACTTGGCACTGAGTGTATAATTCTTTTGTTTGTATGCCACTTGCCCCATGCCAAATACAGCACGGAAGTTTTCATCGTCCCAAGTGTACGCTTTTTGATAGAATTGTGCTTCTTGTGCAGGTTGCCGCATATGTGCCATAGCTTGTCCAACATACCATTCTGAAATAAGCCAGCGTGTAGGCCATATGCAGAGCAAAATAACAGTGGCAACACTAAGAATACTTAATGCTTTAGGTTGAACTTGGAGTGTTTTTTGGTTTTGGGCAGGTAATAAGCCCCACCAAGTGCCAGCAAGCAGAGAAAAAACAAACATACTTGCAGGGTTAAAGAAGACATGGTTAAACATGGCATCAAAAAGTACGGCTGAGACTGCAGCTAACCCTGTGATATATTGTACATTCCATTGCTGCCAAGATGCTTTAAATAAACGAAACCAAAAAAATAATAATAAGCCCATCAAAAGAAGCATGGCAGGAATACCATTTTGTGAAGCAATTTGTAGTACGACATTATGCGGGTTGGTCGTAAAAGTGCGCGCACTGCTTAATGGATCTCTGAAGTCGGGGTAGCGGTTGCTATAGTTGGGATAAACCCAAGCGAAATTACCTG
>JALUWH010000151.1 GCA_027019685.1 Ghiorsea sp.
TTACAACATCAAATAGTATGAATATTCCTGCGCCTCTTTTGGACAGAATGGAAATTATCCGCATTTCAGGTTATACAGAAGATGAGAAGCTGGCTATTGCTAAGAAGTACCTGTTACCGAAACAAGTAAAAGACCATGGCTTAAAAGTTGAGCAGGTTTTGTTAAATGATGATGTTATTCGTGAGATTATTCGTTATTATACTAGAGAAGCAGGTGTGCGTGGTCTTGAGCGTGTTTTGGCGAAGGTATGTCGAAAAATTGCGCGGCAAATTGTGGTATCGAAAAATAAGCAAACCAAAACCATATTAGTAGATAACTTGGAAGATACCTTAGGTGTTAAGCCATATCGCTTTGGTTTGGCTGAAGCTAAAGATGAAATCGGTGTGGTGACAGGGCTTGCATGGACAGAAGTTGGTGGTGAATTATTGCAAATTGAAACTGCGTTAACACCAGGTAAAGGTAAGTTAACGGTAACAGGTCAGCTTGGTGATGTGATGCAGGAGTCTGTGCAAGCAGCATTAACGTACGTACGTTCTCGTGCTGCCTTATTAGGTTTGAAGCCCGACTTTCATCAAAAAGTAGATATTCATGTGCATGTTCCAGAAGGTGCTATTCCAAAAGATGGGCCTTCGGCTGGTTTGGCAATGGCAACATCTTTGGTGTCAGCACTAACGGGCATACCTGTGCGTAGAGAGGTTTGTATGACAGGTGAGATTACCTTGCGGGGAAAAAGTTTGCCTATTGGCGGGCTTAAAGAAAAGTTACTTGCAGCGCATAGGGGCGGATTAACAACGGCAATAATCCCTGAAGAAAATAGAAAAGACATGAAGGAAGTACCTGATAATGTTAAGGATTCTATAGAAATGCATTTTGCAGAGAATATGGATGATGTGTTAGAGCATGCTTTGGTGAGGTTGCCAGAGACCATGAAGTTATCGGCAGAATTTGCACCAGGTATGGTTGCTGGTATATACTTAAACGAAGATGGGCCTACGGCACATTAGCCACATAAAAATAAAAAACCGTTGACGATATATAAGCATACTGTTTTAGTTCGCAGCGTATTTTTTAAATCTTGGAGGGTAAGAATGAAAAAAGTAGAATTGATTAATCATGTAGCTGAATCAGCAGGCTTAAGTAAAGCTGACGCTGGAGCAGCAGTAGATGCAGTGTTGAGCGGCATTACTGGCGCATTGTCTACAGGTGATAGCGTAAGCTTGGTAGGGTTTGGTACATTTTCTGTAACAGAACGTGCGGCACGTACAGCGCGTAATCCTCGTACTGGTGAGCCAATCCAAGTTGCAGCTTCTAAAGCGCCTAAATTTAAAGCTGGTAAAGGCCTTAAAGACGCTGTGAAGTAAGGCTGAAAATAAACGCTTGCAATGTGAAATTGTGGCGTTAATGTTCGCCCACTTTTTGTGGAGAACATCCTTAAAAAGCGGGCGCTTAGCTCAGTTGGTAGAGCACCGCCCTTACAAGGCGGTGGCCGCAGGTTCGAGTCCTGCAGCGCCCACCATGGAGCGGTAGTTCAGTTGGTTAGAATGCCGGCCTGTCACGCCGGAGGTCGCGGGTTCGAGTCCCGTCCGCTCCGCCATTATTAAAGCCTCTTAGGTAACCCCTAGGAGGCTTTTTTTATGTGTTTTAATTATTAGAGTGTAGAAACACAAGACTTCTTTTTTTATCGCGCTACAATTTCTTTTAATATGATAGATAACATTGAAGATGAACCTGAATATGAACGCCCAAACAAATCAGAACAGAAACGTGAGGCTCAAGCTTTTTTAGACTTGGCTAAGAAGCTGGAATCCTTGTCGGAGCAGCAGTGGCAAGATGTTTCACTGTCTGAGCATGTGATTGATGCTTTGCGAGCTTTAAAAGAAATGCCGCAAAAGGCTGCGAAAAAGCGCCAGCTGAAGTTGGTTGCAAAATACTTACGTGACACTGATGTACATGCAGCTTTGGCTGAAGTTGAAAATATTGAGCAGGTTCAGACAAAGGTAAACATAGAGTTTCACCGTGTTGAGCGTTGGAGAGATAGGCTGTTGTCTGAAGGAACGCCTGCTTTGACTGAATTTTTGGTTGAGTATTCAGATGTTGATGTGCAGCAGTTGCGGCAATTGATTAGAAATGCGAGCCAAGAAGCTTATAAAAATAAGCCACCTAAGTCTGCGAAATTATTGTTTAAGTTGTTAAGAGAGTGTATGAAGTGAATTTTAAAGGCTACAAAAATGCTAGGGAGTAGCCTTTCAAGGGTCGATTTTTACCTGACTTCTGGTTATAGTGCGCCACCTTGGCACTTCTTCATGAGGGAAGTTCACTGTAAAACACACGATTAATTAGGGGAAGATGAATGTCCACTGTTGCAGATCTAAAGATTGATTTGGTAGAAGTTTGTGAGGCGGCCGCGCGCGCATGTGCACCGTATGTTGGTTCTGGTCAAAAAGATGAAGGTGATGGTCTTGCTGTTGACGCAATGCGAGAGCGTATAAACCAAGTAAAAATGAAAGGTGTGATTGTAATTGGTGAAGGTGCCAAAGATGAAGCGCCAGCACTTTATGATGATGAAGAAGTTGGCACCGGTTCTGGTATTGGTGTTGATATTGCTGTTGACCCTATTGAAGGTACGAATTTATTTGCGCGTGATGCAGCAGGTTCAATTGTAACACTTGCAGCAGCTCCTGCAGGTTCTATGTTTCGCCCTGGTTCATGTTTCTACATGGAAAAACAAGTGTATCCTAAAGCTGCTCGCGGTAAAATTGACCCGGCAGCCTCTGTTGAAGTTCGTTTGACGCAGTTGGCTAAAGCATTACAAAAAGACATCAAAGAAATTACAGTATTCGTATTGGATAAACCTCGTCATGCCGAATTAATTAAAGAGATTTATGCATGTGGTGCAAAAGTACGTTTGGCAACAGATGGTGACGTGAATGGTGCCATTCAAGCTGTTTTGAATATGGGCTCTGATGCTTTGTTTGGTATTGGTGGTACACCTGAAGGTATTGTGACGGCATGTGCAGCTCGCGCTATGGGTGCTGAAATGTTTGGTCGTATGGCACCACAAAAAGACTTTGAAATTGAATTGTGTAAAAAAGAAGGTATTGATACAGAGCGTTATTTAACACGTGATGAGTTGGTAACCTCGGATGACTGCATGTTTATCGCAACAGGTTTGACCAGTGGCGAGTATGTTGACCATGTGAAAGTAGGCAGTGATGTTGATGGTAAATATATGGTTACAGACACTGTCGTTCTTTCTGGCTCTGTCGGCAATATCCGCCGTGTTCAAACAACACAGCACGTTTAAGTTTTTCGTTTTTTAATATTATAAAATAGTAAGAGGTAAATATGAGTAATAATCGTAGACATTTGGCTAATGCAGTTCGTGCGTTATCTATGGACAGTGTTCAAAAAGCAAATTCAGGACATCCTGGTGCACCTATGGGTATGGCGGACATCGCCGAAGTGCTTTGGAATGACTTTATGAAGCATAATCCGAGCAATACAAACTGGGCTGACCGAGATCGCTTCATTCTTTCCAATGGTCATGGTTCAATGTTAATTTACTCATTACTTCATTTGACAGGTTATGACTTAGGTATAGAGGATTTGAAACAATTCCGTCAATTGCATTCACGTACACCAGGTCATCCTGAATACGGATATGCACCAGGTGTTGAAACAACAACAGGTCCATTGGGGCAAGGTATTACCAACGGTGTTGGTATGGCATTGGCTGAAAAGACATTGGCGGCACAATTCAACAAACCAGGTCACAATATTGTTGATCATAATACATATGTATTCCTTGGTGATGGTTGTTTGATGGAAGGTATTTCTCACGAAGCATGTTCTTTGGCTGGTACACTTGGTCTTGGTAAACTGATTGCATTCTGGGATGACAACGGCATTTCAATTGATGGTGAAGTTGAAGGTTGGTTCACTGATGATACACCTGCCCGTTTTGAAGCATACGGCTGGCAAGTGATTCGTGATGTTGATGGTCATGATGCTGATGAAATTAAACAAGCTATCGAAACTGCACAGGCTGAAACAGGCAAACCTACAATGATTTGTTGTAAAACAATCATTGGTTTCGGTTCACCAAATAAAGCGGGTTCTCATGATTGTCATGGTGCGGCTTTGGGTGATGAGGAAATCGCATTGGTTCGTAAAGAGCTCAATTGGGATTCTGCGCCATTTGAAATTCCTGCTGATGTATATGCTGGTTGGGATGCTAAAGAAAGTGGTGCTGCTGCTGAATCTGAATGGGATCAGCGTTTTGCTGCGTACGCAGCTGAATTTCCAGCAAAGGCTGCTGAGTTTACACGTCGCATTAACAATGAATTATCAGCGGATTGGGATGCTGGTGCAGATGCGTTTATTGCTGAAGTAGCTGCTAAAGGTGATACAATTGCATCACGTAAAGCATCTCAAAATGCGATTGAAGCCTTGGCTAAAATCACACCTGAATTTTTGGGTGGTTCTGCTGACTTGGCTGGCTCTAACTTAACTTTATGGTCTGGTGCTAAGCCTGTAACTGATCATGATGATGGTAACTACGTGAACTACGGTGTACGTGAGTTCGGTATGGCTGCAATGATCAATGGTATTTCATTGCATGGTGGTTTCGTGCCTTACGGTGCTACATTCTTGATGTTCTCTGAATATGCACGTAATGCATTGCGTATGGCTGCATTGATGAAAGTTCGTCATATTGAAGTGTTTACACATGATTCGATTGGTTTGGGTGAAGATGGACCTACACATCAACCTGTAGAACAAACAGCTACATTGCGTATGATTCCTAATATGGATGTATGGCGTCCTTGTGATGCGGTTGAATCTTCTGTTGCTTGGAAAGTTGCGATTAAAAATCTAACTTGTCCAACTTCATTGATTTTCTCACGTCAAAACTTGCCTCATCAAGAGCGTACTGCTGATCAAATTAAATTGATTGAGCGTGGTGGTTATATCCTTAAAGATTGTGATGGCGCTCCTGACGCAATCATTATCGCAACTGGTTCTGAAGTATCCTTGGCGATGGAAGCTGCTGCTGCAATCACAGACAAGAAAGTTCGCGTTGTATCTATGCCTTCAACAAACGTATTTGATAAACAAGATGATGCTTACAAAGAGTCTGTATTGCCTGCATCTGTGTCAGCTCGTGTTGCTGTTGAAGCTGGTGTGACTGGTTTCTGGGCTAAGTACACTGGCTTAAATGGTAAAGTGATCGGTATCGATACATTTGGTGAATCAGCTCCTGCTGGTGAATTGTTCAAAATGTTTGGTATTACTACAGAAGCAGTTGTTGCTGCTGTAAACGACGTAGCTTAAGTTTTTAATAAAAGAGAGAGGAGAGAGTAATGACAATTAAAGTTGGTATTAATGGATTTGGTCGTATTGGCCGCATGGTTTTCCGTGCAATCAAAAAGGATTTTCCTAATCTAGAAGTTGTTGGCATCAATGACTTATTGGATAACGACTATTTGGCTTATATGCTTAAGTTTGATACTGCTCACGGTCGTTTTGACGGTGAAGTAACATCCGTGGATGATACATCTTTCACAGTAGACGGTAAAAAAATCCGCCTTTCTGCTGAGCGTAACCCAGCAGACCTTAAATGGGACGAAATTGGTGCGGAGCTAGTGATTGACTGCACAGGTTTCTTCCTAACACAAGAAAGCTGCCAACCTCACATCGAAGCAGGTGCGAAAAAAGTGATTCAATCTGCACCTTGTAAAGATGGTGGCCCAATGTTCGTTTACGGTGTGAACCATAACAACTATAATGGTGAAGATATCGTTTCAGCTGCATCTTGCACAACAAACTGTCTTGCACCAATCGCTAAAGTTATCAATGATAACTGGGGCTTGAAACGTGGTCTTATGACAACTGTTCATGCTGCAACAGCAACGCAAAAAACTGTTGATGGTCCTTCAATGAAAGACTGGCGCGGTGGTCGTTCTGTGTTTGAAAACATCATCCCATCTTCTACAGGTGCTGCAAAAGCCGTGGGTGTTGTGCTTCCAGAATTGAATGGCAAGTTGACTGGTATGGCTTTCCGTATTCCATCTGTTGATGTTTCAGTTGTAGACTTAACTTGTGAGTTGGACAAACCTGCATCTTATGCAGATGTTTGTGCTGCAATGAAAGAAGCTTCTGAAGGCGAACTTAAAGGTACGTTACAGTACACTGATGAGATGGTTGTATCTTCGGATTTCCGTGGAATCAGCGCATCTTCAATCTTTGATGCTGGTGCTGGTATTGCATTGGATGACACATTCGTGAAAGTTGTATCTTGGTACGATAATGAATATGGTTATACATGTAACATGCTTAGATTGGCTGAGCACGTCGCTAAATAAAACTTATTGTAGGGCTTTGATTTATAGTCAAAGTCCTACGTTTGTTTTTATCTATTTATAATGAGTAAATAAAAACAAACGTTATTGAAAATAAAGAAGAGGAGTAAACATGTCTGTAATCAAAATGACTGACTTAGACCTAGCGGGGAAACGGGTTCTTATTCGTCAGGACTTAAATGTACCAATTTCGGATGGTAAAGTGTCATCGGACAAACGTATTCGTGCATCATTGCCTACCTTGGAACACTGCATTAAGGCGGGTGCTAAAGTGATGGTGATGTCTCATTTGGGTCGTCCAACTGAAGGTGAAGCTGCTGCTGAGTTTTCTCTAGCCCCAGTTGCTGCTCATATGTCTACATTGATAGGCAAAGAAGTTCGTTTGGTGACTGATTATATTGGAACTGATGTTGAAGTGGCTGATGGTGAAGTTGTTTTGCTTGAAAATGTTCGTTTTAATGTTGGTGAAAAGAAAAATGACGAAACGCTTTCCAAACAATACGCAGCATTGTGTGATGTTTATGTAATGGATGCTTTTGGTACAGCACATCGTGCTCAAGCTTCAACCCATGGTGCAGGTCAATTTGCCCCAACAGCATGTGCAGGACCTTTGCTTGCAGGCGAATTAGAGGCATTGGGTAAAGCATTGGATAATCCAGCGCGTCCTATGGTTGCGATTGTTGGTGGCTCTAAAGTTTCTACAAAACTGACTGTGCTTGAATCTTTATCTACGATTGTAGATCAGTTGGTTGTGGGCGGTGGTATCGCCAATACATTTATTGCAGCAGCAGGTTTACCTGTAGGTAAGTCATTGTATGAAGCAGACTTAGTGGATACTTGTAAGAAGTTAACAGCAGATGCGGAAGCAAATGGTGGTTCTATTCCTGTGCCTACTGACATTGTTTGTGCAAAAGAATTTTCTCCAACGGCAGAAGCAACCTTAAAAGGTGCGAATGAATGTCTTGATGATGATATGATTTTTGATATTGGACCTGATTCTGCAGCAGAGCTTGCTGAAATTATCAAAAATGCAGGAACAATCGTATGGAATGGCCCTGTAGGTGTGTTTGAGTTTGATCAATTTGGTGAAGGAACTAAAGCCATTGCTTTAGCCATTGCAGAATCATCTGCATTTTCAATTGCAGGTGGTGGTGATACATTAGCAGCAGTAGATAAATATAATATTTCAGACAAAGTATCCTATATCTCAACAGGTGGCGGTGCGTTCTTAGAATTTTTAGAAGGCAAGAAACTACCAGCAGTAGAAATGTTAGAAGGTCGCGCAAAATAATGACAGAACATATTCGTAGAACTAAAATTGTTGCAACGCTAGGTCCATCTTCTGAATCACCAGAAATGTTGGAGAAAATGATTGCTGCTGGTGTGAATGTGGTTCGCTTGAACTTTTCACATGGTACTCCTGAAGATCACCAGTTGCGCGCTGATAATGTGCGTGCAGCAGCTAAAAAGCTTGGTGTTGTTGTTGGTGTGCTTGCTGATATGCAAGGTCCTAAGATTCGTTGTGGTAAATTTAAGACAGGTAAAACAATATTAACTGTTGGTCAGAAGTTTATTCTTGATGGCGCTATGAGCCTTGATGAAGGAACTGATGAGCGTGTTGGTTTAACTTATAAAGAGCTTGTTACTGATGTTGAGTCAGGGGCACGTCTGTTGCTTAACGATGGTCTCTTGGTGATGGATGTAGACAAGGTTGATGGCCAAGAAATTCATTGCACTGTAGTTGTAGGTGGTGTGTTATCCAACAACAAGGGTATCAATCGGGCTGGTGGCGGTTTGTCTGCTGATGCATTGACAGAAAAAGATAAAGAAGATATTAAAACTGCATGTGCGATTGGTGTGGATTATATTGCGATTTCTTTTCCTCGCGATGGTAAAGATATGGAGTATGCGCGTTCTTTGGTGCAAGCTGAAGGTTCAAATGCTGGTATGGTTGCTAAAGTTGAGCGTGCAGAAGCTGTGCTTGATGAAAACTTAAAAGCGATTATGGAAGCATCGGATGCAGTCATGGTTGCGCGTGGTGATTTGGGCGTAGAAATTGGTGATGCAGCAGTGCCACCAGTACAAAAGAAAATGCTACGTATGGCTCCGAAATATAATTGCCCAGTCATTGTTGCTACACAAATGATGGAGTCTATGTGTGAAAATCCGATTCCAACACGTGCAGAAGTGAATGATTGCGCCAATGCTGTGCTTGATGGCACTGATGCAGTGATGTTATCTGGTGAGTCTGCAGCAGGTAGTTATCCTGTTGAGGCTGTGCAGGCTATGCATAGAACTTGCATTGAAACAGAGAAGCAGCGTGTGATGCCTTCTTCACAAACACGTGACCCTAGATTTCCTCCACATTCAGTAGATGAGTGCATTGCACGTCAAGCCATGGAAGTAGCTAGAGAAATGCCTGTGAAAGCGATTGCATCATTTACGCGCTCGGGTAATACAGCTTTGTATATGTCTAGACATTTGGGTGATGTTCCTATTTATGCAGTTACATCTGAAGACAGTACGTTAGGTCGTGTAACATTATTTAGAAATGTTACGCCACTTCGCATGGACATTGATTATGGTCCTACTGATGCACCTAAGGCTACATTGGATATTCAAGCGAGAATGCTTGAGGAAAAAATTGCAAGTAAAGGTGAGTTAATTATCATGACATTTGGCACACCTATGGGTGAGTCAGGTGGCACCAATGCAATGAAAATCATCAGTTTGAAATAAGTAATAAAACTAAAAATAAGGAAAGGAGTACAACATGGCATTAATTTCACTACGTCAACTACTGGATCATGCAGCTGAGGAAAGCTATGGCATGCCAGCATTCAATGTGAATAACATGGAGCAAGTCCATGCAATTATGGAAGCTGCAGATGCGGTCAATTCACCAGTTATCATGCAGGGTTCTGCTGGTGCACGAGGTTATGCAGGCGAACCATTCTTACGTCACATGATTGCAGCAGCAATTGAACAATATCCACATATCCCTGTAGTTATGCATCAGGATCACGGCTCTGAGCCAGCAGTATGTTTGCGTTCCATCCAATCAGGATTTTCATCAGTGATGATGGACGGTTCTTTGGAAGCTGATTGTAAAACACCAGGTTCTTTTGAATACAATGTAGGCGTTACCAAAACTGTTGTTGATATGGCGCATGCTGGTGGTGTATCTGTTGAAGGTGAGCTTGGTTGTCTTGGTTCGTTGGAAACAGGCATGATGGGCGAAGAAGATGGTCATGGTGCTGAAGGCGCTTTGGATATGGATCAATTATTAACAGGTGTTGATGAAGCAGTTGATTTTGTTGCAGCAACAGATGTTGATGCGCTTGCAATTGCGATTGGTACTTCTCACGGAGCGTACAAATTCACTAAACCACCAACAGGTGAAGTATTGCGTATTGACCGTATTCAGGAAATTCATGCAGCGTTGCCTAATACACATTTGGTTATGCATGGTTCATCTTCTGTACCACAAGAATGGTTGGCTACTATCAATGAATATGGCGGAGAAATGGGTGAAACTTACGGTGTACCTGTTGAAGAAATCGTGAAAGGTATTAAATCAGGCGTTCGTAAAGTGAACATTGATACAGATTTACGCATGGCTTCTACTGGCGCAATTCGTAAGCACTTGAAAGAAAACCCTTCAAACTTTGACCCACGCAAATTCTTTAAAGCTGCTAAAGATGCCATGAAAGACATCTGCCAAGCACGTTTTGAAGCATTTGGTTCTGCTGGTCAAGCCTCTAAAATTAAAGTGAAATCTTTAGAAGAAATGATTGACTTCTATAAATAACTTTCTTTTTATTAAGGGTTACATATTGTTAAAGGCGAGCTATCTAGCTCGCCTTTTTAATTTGAGTATAAGGTTGGTGAAAGTGTGAGAGACTTGCTTTACATTTGGAAAAGTCGCTGGTTTGCTTTTGTCCATGATATGTCATGGGTTTCACTGGCTATTTATTTGGCTTTCTCTTTTCGCTTTGATTTTGGTGCTATTCCAGAACATCATATTGAAGCTGCATGGCACTTATTATGGGTAGCTTTGCTGGTACAAGCATTTAATTATTGGTACTTTGGTTTATACCGAGGAATTTGGCGTTTTGCATCATTGCCCGATTTAAAACGAATTTTGCAATCAGTGATGTATGGTTCTTTGCTAACTTATTTTATATTGTTTATATGGATTAGACTTGAAGGGATTCCACGTTCAACGCTTGTGCTTTACCCTATTTTACTTATGGGTGGACTTGCAGGCATGCGTGTTTTATACCGATGGATAAAAGATAGGCGGTTAAATTTATCAGCTGAAGCTGGAAAACGTGTGCTTATATTAGGTGCAGGAAAAGCAGGTGATTTATTAGTTAGAGATATTTTAAATTCAAATAAGTATATACCTGTAGGCTTCCTTGATGATGAAAAAAAGAAAAAAGGTTGTGATATACGCGGTGTTCCAGTCTTAGGAGATTTTTCCAGTTTATCGAACTTGATTCCAGAGTTAAGTATTGATGAGGTGTTCATTGCCATGCCTTCAGTAAACTCTGATGTATTGCAAACGATGGTGAAAAATTGTGCTGACTTGCATGTTAGGTGTAGAACAGTCCCTAGTTTAGAAGAGCTAGATCATCAGGATCCTAAAGTGGGGAGCTTACGTAATATACGTTTGGAAGATTTATTGGGCAGAGATGAAATAGCTTTGAAAGATGATGTGGTTGCTCGGTTTATTCAGGGTAAGCAAGTGATGGTCACAGGTGCAGGTGGCTCTATAGGTTCGGAGTTGTGCCGTCAGCTACTCAAATTTAATCCTGATAAGCTTATTTTGGTTGATCACGCTGAGTTTAACTTGTATCAAATTGATAATGAACTACAAAGTGCTGCTAATTATAAGTCTTGTAAGGCAGTTTTAGGTGATATTCGTGATCATGAACGCATGGAATGGATATTCATGAATTTTAGACCTGATATTGTTTTTAATGCAGCGGCTTATAAACATGTACCACTTGTAGAGGCAAACCCCGCAGAAGGCATTAAAACCAATGTATTGGGAACGTGTATGCTTGCAGATCTTGCGGCATTGAATGCTTGCGAACATTTTATTCAAGTTTCCACAGACAAAGCTGTCAACCCAGCCAATGTGATGGGTGCAACCAAACGTATGGCAGAAATTTATTGCCAGAATTTGAACAAACGGTGTGGTACTGCCTTTATTACGACACGTTTTGGTAATGTATTGGGCTCGGCAGGAAGCGTAGTACCCTTATTTAAAAAACAAATTGAAAGTGGGGGACCTGTTACGGTCACACATAAAGATATTACCCGTTACTTTATGACCATTCCTGAGGCGGTGTCTTTGATTTTACAAGCAGCAACTATGGGTTCAGGTGGCGAAATCTTTGTATTGGATATGGGGGAACCTATAAAAATTAAAGATATGGCAGAACAAATGATTCGTTTGGCAGGTTTGGTACCCAATAAGGATATTGATATTATTTATACGGGTTTGCGACCAGGTGAGAAGTTGTTTGAAGAGTTGTTTCACGAAGCCGAATCACTACAAGGAACAACACATGCTAAAATTATGTTATCCGATGTTCGTGAAGTAGATTGGGATGAGGTACAGCAACGTTTAGTGGAAATTCGTGAGGCTTGTGCTCATCGGGATGTATCAGCCTTGATTCAATTATTACAGCAGCTTGTGCCTGAGTTTACCCCTGATAAACGTTTGCTGTAACCATGCTACAACAGGAGAAAGCCTGCACCT
>JALUWH010000152.1 GCA_027019685.1 Ghiorsea sp.
TGTTTTGCATTTCTGCACGAAGTTCTGCGATATTACTTTCAGCTTTATCGCTATTCAGCCATCGTTCAACGCGCTCTACACCTGTTTGCCAAGCATCAGGGCTAATGGTTTTATGATAACGGTGTTCTTTAAGCCATTTCATCACCCTTAAGCCACAAGCTCTGCCAAAGACCACAATTTCCAGCAATGAATTGCCACCCAAGCGATTTGCACCATGCACAGATGTGCAAGCGGCTTCACCAATAGCAAATAAACCTGCAACTTTATGTTCTTCATCACCATGTTGGGTGACCACTTCGGTATGTCGGTTGGTGGGTATGCCTCCCATGGTATAGTGTGCTGTTGGTTGTACAGGAATGGGTTCTTTGGTGCAATCTACACCTGCAAACCTAAGTGCTAACTCATGAATATTGGGTAGTTTTTTGAGGATAGTGTCTTCGCCTAAGTGGTCTAATTTGAGCAAGACAAAGTCTTTGTTGGGGCCACAGCCTCGACCTTCTCGAATTTCCAAGGCAATGGCGCGACTCACAACATCACGACTTGCCAAATCCTTAGCAGTAGGCGCATAACGCTCCATAAAGCGTTCACCTTCGCTGTTCAACAAATAGCCGCCTTCACCACGTACCGCTTCAGAAATTAATGGACCAACATGGGCAATGCCTGTGGGGTGGAATTGGAAAAACTCCATATCTTCAATGGGTAGCCCTGCATCAAGGCATAATGCGCCGCCATCACCTGTGCAGATATGGGCATTGGTGGTGGTTTTAAAAATACGCCCAGCACCACCTGTTGCTAAAATCACAGCCTTAGCTTGAAATAAGTGGTATTCACCTTTGCTGATGTCCCAAGCCATCACACCATGGCATGCACCATCTTCCATAATAAGATTTAAGGCAAAAAACTCTTCATAAAAATGCGTGCCTACACGGATGTTTTGTTGATACATGGTGTGCAAAATCGCATGACCTGTACGGTCTGCGGCAGCACAAGTACGTTTGGCTTGTCCGCCTTCACCAAATTCACGCGATTGTCCACCAAAGGCACGTTGATAAATCTTACCATCATCATTGCGAGAGAAGGGCACGCCTTGATGCTCTAATTCTTTAACCAATTGCGGCGCAGCACGGCACATATATTCAATCGCATCTTGGTCGCCCAAATAATCTGAGCCTTTGACTGTGTCATACATATGCCAATGCCAATGATCGGATACAATATTACCTAAGGCAGCGTTCATACCGCCTTGTGCTGCCACGGTATGCGAGCGAGTGGGCAAGACTTTAGATACCACTGCTACCCGATAACCCGCTTCTGCCAGTTGCAGCGCACAACGCATACCTGCGCCACCCGCGCCGATAATCACCACATCGTGATGATGGTGTTCAACTTTATCCGTGGATAAATATGCCATAATTACGCTCCACAGGGTATGCAGCCGAAGGTGTATGCCAGCTCTGCCCAGATGTGATAGGTCATATACGCAGCAAAGCCAAGCAAGCCGACCAATAAAGAGTTCAGCACTAAGATGCGTTGACCTGTGGTGTGTATATAATCTTCGATGATAACTTTAAGCCCTGTCCAAATATGGGTCAGTAGCGCAAATAAGAATAGGGTGCTGATGCTTTTGCTGATGGGATAGGTGAGCCAAGTATAGAGTTGAGGGAAACTAATGTTTCCATTGTAAGTGAGAAGCAACAAAAGCATTAATGCAGGGATAGATAAAAGTAATACCACCGCACTGATACGCTGCCAGTACCAATCATGGAAGCCAGTTTGCGCTGCACCTAAATCTTTGTTCATATTTTCACCGCCAAAACAATAGCTGCAAGAATAGTGCTCCACACGACAAGCTTGGCAGATAGGCGCATGGCTTTGCGGGAGTTGGTTTTACCTATATCTAATAATAAGAAACGAATACCATTAAAAAAATGATAAAATAAGGCAATACAAGTTAACCATAAAAGAAAAGTGCCAGTGCTGCTTTGTAGCCAGCTTACTCCAACCAAATAACCAATATTGTTGTGCGCCATGGTGAGCAGCAACCAAAAAGCAGCAGGAATCACCAATACAAGGAACAAACCACTTGCACGG
>JALUWH010000153.1 GCA_027019685.1 Ghiorsea sp.
AAGCAATTGATTGAAATATCACTACGCACTTTGGCAGAACACATGCCTGTTTTGTGTGTAACCCACGACTTGGAGCAAGCCAAACGTTTGCAAGGTCAGTTAATATTTATGTGTGATGGAAAAGTGATTGAAACAGGTGATAGCCAAATGCTATTGCAAAACCCACAAAAGCTAGAGACCCGCGAGTTCTTACGCTGGGAAGTCTGCGATTGTGACTAATGGTATTTCAACCTACTCACCTACTAATTTCAAACCCGCTTATGTAAACAAACTGACTTAGGGCAATCACATTAAAATGTTGACTTAGCAGGCATATTTTACCGCAGAGGACGCAAAGGTACGCAGAGTAAAACAACTCAAATAAAATCTTTCCTTTGTGTCCACTGCGGTGAAACAAAACAAAGGCTCTATTTTGATGCGATTTCCGCACCCGACTTAAGACAGTTTCTTTTTTAGTTCATCCAAAAAGGTCAGCGCATCAAGTGGTCGCATATGATTAATATCTGCTGCTTCAATCATACTTTCCACAACTTCTAATCGCTTCAGACTTTCTTCTTGTTTGCGTTTTTCCGCTTCGGCAAACAAACCCAACTGCGTCTTGCCCGATTCAGCCTGCAATTGTGAGTCATGCTCAAGCCTATACAAATGTTCCCGTGCAGACTTCACCACATCGCGCGGTAAACCTGCCAACTGTGCTACGGCAATACCATATGACCTATCCGCAGCATCTTCGACCACTTGATGCATAAATATCACTTCACCCTTCCATTCCCGCACAGTCACCGATGCATTAAAAGCTGTGGCATGTGTTTCAGGTAAATCGGTTAACTCATGATAATGCGTGGCAAATAAAGTGAGTACATCTTTAGCTGCAATCAGTCGCTCTGCCACAGCCCATGCAATGGCTAAACCGTCCCAAGTGCTAGTGCCACGTCCAATCTCATCGACAATCACCAAAGATTTGGGTTCAAGATGATTCAAAATGGCAGCCGTCTCCATCATTTCCACCATAAAGGTCGAGCGTCCAGAAGATAGTTCATCACCCGCACCAACCCTTGTAAACAAACGTTTGGTGAGCGGAATACGCGCAGCTTCAGCAGGCACAAAACAACCCACATGGGATAACCAAACAATCCAAGCCACTTGACGCATATAGGTGGACTTCCCGCCCATATTTGGCCCTGTTAGTAACATAAACTGCCGTTTACGCATATCCATGTGCGTATCATTGGCAACAAACGGTGCATCATTAAGAAACTGCTCAACCACAGGGTGACGGCCGCCCTCAATTTTTAGTGTGGAACCACCATGCACTTCGGGACAAATGTATTGATATTTCACTGCTAATGTCGCAAAGCAGGCCAACACATCCAAACTTGCCACTGCCAAAGCAGCCGCTTGAATCATACTTGTTTTGGCAGTGATATGTTGCTGTAATTCCGCCACCAAGGCTTCTTCTTTGTGCATGGCAGCATCTTTTGCACCCAATATCTCTGATTCAAACTTGTGCAGTTCATCAGTAATAAAACGTTCTGCATTGACTAAGGTTTGTTTACGCACATATTCAGGCGGGGCAGAGGCCGCTTGAGCTTTGGATATTTCAATAAAATAGCCAAACACCTTGTTATATTTAACACGAAGGTTGGCTAGACCTGTTCTTTCTCTTTCTTTGGCTTCATAATCCTTTAGCCAATCATCAGCATCACCTGCCAAGGTGCGCAACCTATCCAACTCGGTATCAAAACCCTGACGAATCACCCCACCATCCCGAAACAATGCAGGCGGTAAATCTACCAAAGCAGATGATAATAATGCACCCAAGTCTTCAAGACCCAACATGGCTTCACGCATGGGTTTGAACAAACCTTCTCTACCTTGCAAAGCGTCAATCAAACTTGGTAAAGCTAAGATACTATCCGTTAAACCTCGGTAATCTCTTGGTGCTGCACGATTTAATACAATACGCGCCAACATGCGCTCCATATCTCGAATATGACGTAAACCTTGATTGAGATGTTCCCTAGTTTCAGCGTCATCAACCAAACTTTGCACAGCTTGTTGCCGCTGTTTAATCTG
>JALUWH010000154.1 GCA_027019685.1 Ghiorsea sp.
AATTATCGTGCAGGATTACAATAATAAGGTGATGGAAAACACATTGCAGCAATTGCAAGATAACTACCATCATGATGTATAGGAGGTTTTATTTTATGAAAATCAAATCATTATTCAAAGCATGTGCCATGTTGTTTCTGCTCGGTGCTTATGGTGTAGCGCAAGCTGATGGGTTAGCTGTTGGCGTTAAAGCAAGTACATTGGGCTTGGGGCTGGAAGCCACGACCAATATTGTACCCTTGTTTGCCAATGTGCGTTTGCAGGGCAATGGGTTTAACTATAATACAACGATTACCGATACCAATGTCACTTACGATGCCAAATTAAAATTGGCATCGGTTGGTATATTGGCAGATATTTATCCATTTGCAGGTAAATTTCGCATTACTGGTGGCGCATATTACAATGCCAATAAGTTGGATATGCATGCTCAAGCTAGAGGCGCGGTTGTGATTGGTGCAACCACTTATACCAATCCAGTGGTCACCACCACAGTAAAGTTCAATAAATTTGCTCCTTATGTGGGTATAGGTTGGGGTGATTCGGTTTCCAGTGGAAGTCCGCTTGGGTTTAATGTTGAGCTAGGTGCGTTGTACCAAGGCACACCCAAGACTTCGATTGTAGCGCCGGGTGTTTCTGCAGCAGATATTGCAGCGGAAAAACAAAAATTGGATAATTCATTGGATAATATGAAATTTTATCCTGTTGTTTCATTGGGTATGAGTTATAAATTTTAATGAAGTGGGATGGTATGCTTATAAAGGGAGCCTTGTGGCTCCCTTTATTGTGTATGGTTTGTATTATATCACAAGCATGGGCTTCTTCAGCAGGGAATCAATACATAGCTCACCTTATTTTTCAAAATGAATGTGCAGGTAAGCAAGCATGCTTAACCTCGTGGAATGAAGGCGAAGGATTTGCATCCTTAGGCATGGGTCATTTTATTTGGTATCCTGATGTCGAGTTATCTACCAAGAAGTTTAATGAAAGCTTTCCGCAATGGTTAGTATGGTTAAAAGGGCAAGGGGTAAATATGCCAGCATGGTTGGGAGCGCAAAAGGCTTGCCCTTGGGTAAATCGCAATGCATTTCTAGCAGCGCAACAAACGCCGAAAATGATTGAATTACGCCAATTTTTATTAAAAACACGCGATTTTCAGGTGAAATTCATCAAAAATAGACTAAAAAATGCACTTCCTGATATGTTGCAGTCTGTGCCAGAGGATCAACGGCAGCATATTGCACAGCAATTTGAATATATGGCTGCATCACCTATGGGTTTTTATGCTCTGATGGATTATGTAAATTTTAAGGGTGAAGGTATTGATATACGTGAGCGTTATCAGGGGCAAGGTTGGGGTTTGTTGCAGGTGTTATCTGCCATGCACAGCCAATCAGCAGGGGTTCAAACCATTGCTGATTTTTCAAGCCATGCTGCCATGATATTAACACGGCGCGTCGCATTATCGCCGCCAAAGCGGCATGAACAGCGATGGTTGGCAGGTTGGAAAAAGCGTTTGCAAACTTATGTGCGTGAGGCCAAACAAGCCCATTAGATTCTCCGCAGAAACAAGCTTGGGCAAAGGAAATGCTATTTCGACCCTGCGGAGAAATCTTGTTTGATTTACATGCTTAAAGATTCCTTAACTATGTTCTCGGGGTGGCAGGAGAGAGATGCTTCGACTACGCTCAGCATGACACTTTTTTCTTCGTGTTCTCTGTGTTCTTCGTGGTGAGTTTGTCTTTTCGACCACAGCGGAGAAATCTATAAGATGTCTCCGCGTCCCCCAGGGGATACTCTCTTGCTTCGCAATTCACCTAATCGGTCGGACATGACAGAAGATATGCTCCTACATGACTTGCAGGCTATTTTATCTGTGGCTTATATTCTTCTTTCCTCTGCGTCCTCTGCGGTTAGGTTTTTTTTCTTCATTTCTTTGCCCTCAAAGGAGGTGCTGATTAACTCCAGCCAATGTGTTAGGTTTTAATAATTCTAACTAAGGCGGTTTATTTCAATGTCGACTCAACGTAGTTTTTCAGAACTTGAATACATGGGAAAGAAACGACTCA
>JALUWH010000155.1 GCA_027019685.1 Ghiorsea sp.
CGCGCTGCAAGCGATATGTCTCTGCTCTGCACATCTACATCCGCTGCCGCACAAAACTTCTGCACAATCGGCAGCAATGAATACGTTGCTAGCATGGGTGCTTCATCGGTTTTGGTATAAATAATGGTATGTTTTGTGCTCATGAATATGTCCTTATATGAAAAGAGTGGCGGGACTTTAACATTACATGCTTTTTTTTCCATGTTGACATAAGAGTGGGTTTTCCATCATATATGCCTTTGAGGTGAAAATGAAAACTAAGTTAATAGATCACAGAAAAGCTCTAGCTGAAAATGAAAGTGCATATACATTTGAACTTAGACAAGAGAATATAGGGCGCTTAGTTAAAACATTAATACCTCGCTTAAAAAACTCAGGATATAAAGTAACACAGGGGAAATCCTTTGATGTTCTATCAAAAGTAATTACCCTCCTTTTTGAAGCTCAAGACAATAGACCATTTTTCCATGTTGAAGGAACGGAATTGCCACTCTGCTGGAATTCACCTAAAGATTGGGATAAAAACTATGTAAAATATGAATGGGGTCACTTAAGGTCTCAAAACCAATCACCCGAAAAAGCATATGAGTTAGAAAACCTAGGCTTATACTCAGCAAGATGTAATCAACACATTCAAACAAGCATGCATATTGAAGAACTTATGGTATATGGTGGTATATTAGCTCAACGTATTAGTAATGTACTTACTGCTCGTCGAAAACTATTTGAGTCTACTAAATGGAAAGAGCTACTAAAAGAACTCCACAACTCTTGATTAAGGTTAATTAATTCCTTTTGAAACCTATCCCCCATGTTTGAACAAGCCCTACTCTTTGCTATCGCTTTGATTGCCAATACATTCTCGTCTTTGGCGGGTGGTGGTGCAGGCTTGATTCAGTTGCCTGCCTTATTGCTGTTGGGCTTGCCGTTTAGCATTGCTTTGGCGACCCATAAATC
Source organism: Ghiorsea sp. (assembly GCA_027019685.1). Lineage (GTDB taxonomy): Bacteria > Pseudomonadota > Zetaproteobacteria > Mariprofundales > Mariprofundaceae > Ghiorsea. The sequence goes on from JALUWH010000155.1 coordinate 958, forward strand.
GCCTCAGTCGCTTTGGGGCTGGGTGCGGTGACCCGATACCTCAAAGAAGATATATTACAGCGTAGAATCGCTTTGCTGATGTTGGTTTCTGGTTTGCCCGGTGTGGTGATAGGCGGCTTTATCATTGTGCAAATCCCTGATGATGTGTCGCGCATCGCTTTGGGTGTGCTAACAATGGCGCTAGGCATCTATTCGGTGTTCAACCCCAAACTGGGCACAGAAAATACACCACAACGTTTGGATAAACACGGTTTAGTGTTGGGTGGGGTTGTTTTATTCCTCATTGGCATACTCAATGGCTCGCTGACTTCGGGCACAGGCTTGTTCGTCACCCTATTCCTGATTCGTTGGTTTGGTTTGGATTATAAACATGCTGTGGCATACACCTTGGTCATGGTGGGTGTGTTTTGGAATGCAACAGGTGCGATGACCGTAGGTTTATTGTCTGATATTCAATGGGATTGGCTGATTGCCCTGCTCTTGGGCTCATTTATCGGTGGCTATATCGGCAGCCACCTTGCCATACTCAAAGGCAATACCCTGATTAAGCGCAGCTACGAAATCATTACCATTATCATTGGTCTGCAACTATTGTTCGGCTAAGTTGTTGAGATTGTCATTCCCGTGAAGACGGAAATCTATATCCAAACAATGGATACCCGCCTGCGCGGGTCTGACGAGAAGAAAGGATACACATGAACCCAACCATTTATTTAAAAGATTATACCCAACCCAATTTCAATGTGCAGCATGTTTCACTATGCTTTGAGCTTGCTCCAGAACGTACGGTGGTGATATCAACGGTACAATATCAGCGCCAGCAAGCAGGTGCGCTTGAGCTTGATGGTGACGGCTTAAAGCTGCAAAGCATCCATTTAGACGGCAAAGCTTTAGCCAAGAGCGAATACAGTGTATTTGATAAGGGTTTAAGCATAGCTGATGCACCCGACACTTTCACTTTAGAGATTCAAACCATCATCAATCCACAAGCCAATACAGCTTTAGAAGGTTTATACCGTTCATCAGGCAATTATTGCACCCAATGCGAAGCCCAAGGCTTTAGACGCATCACTTATTATCAAGACCGACCCGATGTGATGGCACCATTCAGCGTGAAAATCATTGCTGATAAAGCAAGCAACCCTGTATTGCTATCCAATGGTAACCCTGTGGCTTCAGGTGATTTGGACAATGGTTTGCACTATGCTGAATGGCATGACCCATTCGCCAAACCTTGTTATTTATTTGCCCTCGTTGCTGGTGATTTGGCAAAGGTGGAAGATACATTCACCACCCAATCAGGACGCGAAATCACACTACGCATCTACACCGAAGAACATCATATCCATCAATGTGACTTTGCTATGGCATCGCTCAAACGCGCCATGGCTTGGGATGAGCAACGCTTTGCTCTGGAATATGATTTGGACTTGTTCATGATTGTAGCTGTCGATGACTTCAACATGGGAGCCATGGAAAACAAAGGGCTAAACATCTTTAATTCTCGCCTTGTCTTTGCCAGCCCAGAAACAGCCACAGATGATGATTATATTGCCATTGAAGCGGTGATTGGGCATGAATATTTCCATAATTGGACGGGCAATCGGGTAACTTGCCGTGATTGGTTTCAGCTTAGCCTTAAAGAAGGATTAACCGTATTCCGCGACCAAGAATTTACCGCAGACCATCATGCAAAAGCCGTGAAACGCATTGAAGATGTGCGTTTGTTGCGTGCTCACCAGTTTGCCGAAGATGCAAGCCCCATGGCGCATCCCATACGCCCTGCTTCCTTTGTGGAAATCAATAATTTCTATACCGTGACCGTGTATGAAAAAGGTGCAGAAGTGGTGCGCTTGTACCATACCTTGCTTGGTGAAGCTGGGTTTCGTAAAGGTATGGACTTGTATTTTGAACGTCATGATGGACAAGCCGTGACCACAGAAGACTTTTTAAGCGCCATGGCTGATGCCAACAATCAAGACCTAAGCCAAATGCAAACTTGGTATGAACAAGCGGGTACGCCGCGTTTAAAAGTCTCTTTAGGCTATGATGAAGCAACGCAAACATGCATTTTAACCTGCGAGCAATCTTGCCCTGACACCCCTGAATCCAAACATAAGAAACCATACCTTGTTCCACTGAAAATGGCGTTGCTAGACGATAAGGGCAACACTTTAGGTAATGAATCTACCTTATTGATAACAAAGGAAAAACAAAGCTTTACCTTTGACAATATCAGCAGCCAACCTACCCCATCTTTACTGCGCGATTTTTCTGCACCCGTCATCTTAGCATATGACTATTCAGACAATGATTACGCCTTTTTGATGCAGCAAGATGATAATGCATTCAATCGCTGGGCAGCAGCCCAAGCTTTGGCAACCCATACCATCATTTCGTTGGTTGAAGGTGCTAACACCTCAACTTCAATTATAAGCAATGCATTCAAAGCTTTAATCGCTGATGAGCATTTAGAACCTGCGCTTAAAGCCGAAGCTTTAAGCTTACCTTCTTTATCCGATATTCAAGAAGCATGGCTAAGCCAACATGATACCATGAATCCCGTGGCATTGTTTGAAGCCAAAGAAAGCTTAAAACAAGAGCTTGCCCAAGCTTTGCAGGCTGATTTGATGAGCCTGTATCAAACGATGAGCCAATCCTCAAATGCTAAAGCGGTTGATTTAAGTGATGCAGCCATGCAGCAACGCAAACTACAAAACGTATGCCTATCCTATTTGATAAGCCTAGGTGGCGACATGCTTGATATTGCATATACACAATTTGAAACAGCCAATAATATGACCAATCAATATGCGGCTTTGGCATTGTTAGCAGACCAAGATTGCGCTCAACGCGAGCAAGCTCTCCAAGCTTTTGAAGCACAATGGGCTGATGAAACCAATGTGATGGATAAATGGTTTGGTGTGCAAGCATCATCATCGCTTCCTAATACGTTAAATCATATCAAAGCATTGATGCAACATCCTAAATTCTCTATGAAAAACCCCAACAAGGTACGCGCTTTGATTGGTGGTTTTGCCATGCGCAATCCGCTCAACTTTCATGCTGAAGGTGGTTCAGGTTATCAATTTATCGCAGAGCAAGTCTTGGAACTGGATAAACTAAATCCGCAAATTGCAGCCCGAATGGTGCGCGCACTGATAGATTGGAAACGCCTAGAACCTATTCGCCAAGCTTTGATGAAAGCCGAGCTACAGCGTATCGCAGATACGCAAGATTTATCGGGGGATGTACTTGAAATCGTCAACAAAAGTTTGAATCATTAACATGCGATATTTACTGATTGTGTGGCTTTCTTTGTATGCACAGCCCTGTTTTGCCGCAGGCTCAGGGCTTGTGTTGCAACAAGGTTGGCAAGAAAACATCATGACTGAATGCGGTAATGATATGCCTGATATGTTACTACTTTCTGCAGATAAACAATATCTGTATCAAAGCTGTGAAACCAAGTCTTCCAATATGCAAAATCCATCATTGGCACGGATTCATATTACAACAGGAAAACGCGATATACTTATTCGTGGCTTGGGCAGAGCCGATGGTATGCGTTTTGCACCCGATGGTTCAATTTGGCTGGGTGAAGAGCAAGCCAATGGTATGATGTGGCATATTCAAGACCCTGACAACCTCAAAGCCGAACAGCGTGTCGATAGAGAGCGCCTTAAATCAAGTAGCAAACACATCAAAGCTATATTAAGCGCAGGTATTTTCTCACATGAAGGCATCACTTTTTCACAAGATGGTAAGTATTTGTATTTAGCCGATGAGTGGAAAGAAGGCTGTTTGTATCGTTTAACGCTAAAAAATGACGTTTTAGCGGTATTTCATGCCCAAAAAGGCTGGTTAACCATTAAAAATCCTAAAAATGCCCGTATTGAAGCAGAAAAACTGTATGCAACGCCCTACAATCGCATGGAAGATATGGAATTAATGCCTGATGGTACGATTTTGATTGCAGAAACAGGCACAGGAAACATCTTAAAACTCAATGATTTGGACGATAAACCTAATGTTTCAACTTATTTACATCACAAAGGTATCGAACACCCTGATAATTTGGAATGGGATGAAAAACGTGGTTGGCTTTGGATAACCGATGATAGTCAACGCTCTGAATTATGGGTGTATGATGGCCAAAATTTTAAACGCATTGCCTACCATGATATGGCTGAAATCACAGGCTTAGAAAGTGATAACGGTACGATTTACTTCAACCTACAACATCGCCGTTTTGCACCTGACCTAACCTTAAAAATCTTTCAGTGATAGGTTGATTTTCGCATATTCACCAACACTTAAACCATCCAGTGTCACATCACCAATCGCATACCGAATCAACCTAAGCGTAGGAAACCCTACTGCTGCAGTCATGCGGCGCACTTGCCGATTTTTACCTTCTTTGATGCGTAGCTCTAACCATGAAGTTGGAATATTGGCACGAAAACGGACAGGCGGATTTCGCTCCCATAAATTTTGCGGCTCATCCATGCGTTTGGCTTTGGCGGGCTTGGTCTTGCCATCTTTAAGCTTCACGCCTGATTGCAATACCAGTATAGCGTCATCCGTAATATCACCATCGACTTGCACCCAATAGGTTTTTTCCAGCTTATGATTGGGGTGAGCAATACGATGTTGTAGCTTACCATCGTCTGTAAGCAGCAATAGACCCTCGCTATCCTTATCTAACCGCCCTGCTGCATACACATCTTTAATTTTTATAAAGTCTGCAAGCGTTTGTTTCCCTTCTTGTGGGCTAAACTGGCATAACACATTGAATGGTTTGTTAAATCGGATGGTGGTCATGTGCCAATACTAGGCAATTTGCATAAAATATGGAAAGGTAAGCCTTATGTTATTCCAGCCTAACCCCAAATATGATGCTTATTTACTAGCCAAAAAAGGCGCAGAAAGAAGCTATCCTTTTGGTGAAGATGTGGCTGTTTATAAGGTGAAAAACAAGATGTTTGCACTGATGGGCAGCATAGGCATCAACCTCAAATGCAACCCCGATGAAGCCATCATTTATCGGCAAATGTTTGATGGAGTCACGCCTGCTTATCACATGAACAAAGAGCATTGGAACAGTGTGGGCTTGGATAACGATGTACCTGAAGAGTTAATCCATAAAATGATTGATGATTCGTATGCGCTGGTTGTGGCTAAGTTGCCCAAAAAAGATAGAGAACGTTTACTTGGAGGCTTTAAAGCATGAAAACAGTCTTATTTTCAGTGGCTGCATTGGCAGCACTTGGCTTAGTAGTGTACGCAGCAATGGCAGTGATGTCGCAAAAAATGCCTGATAACTTAGGCTTAAAAGATGGGCAACTCACACCCTGCCCCGAATCACCCAACTGCGTTTGTAGTGAATCACACACGGCAAATGATGCAGAACACTATATCCAAGCCATTCAAGGCAATAAAATCACATGGGATAAGCTTAAAAAAGTTCTCATCGCGCAAGGTGGTACAATTGAAAGCGATAATGGTTTATATATGCATGTCACCTTCCGCTCGGCGGTGTTTCAATATGTCGATGATGTAGAGCTACGCTTGGATGAAGCTAGCAATACCATTCATATCCGCTCTGCATCTCGTATGGGTCGTAAAGACTTTGGTGTAAACCGCAAACGCGTGGAAGCCATCAAAAAGGCACTGTAAATGATTATTATACTCACCAGTATCAATGATAAAAGCAAAGCGAAAGCTATCGCACAAGCCTTAGTGGAAGGCAAACTTGCTGCTTGTGTACAAATATCTGCACAAGGCACGTCCGTTTATCAATGGCAAGGCAAAGTCTGCAAGGATAAAGAGTATTATTTATCCATAAAAACGAATAAAGCCCATCAAGCAGACGTTATAGCATGGCTAGAAGCCAACCACCCTTACGATACACCCGAAATCATCAGCTTACATGCAAAAGCCAGCACTGAATATCAGCACTGGCTTCAAAGTGAAATTCGTTAAGTACGTCATTCCCGCGAAGGCGGGAATCTATCTACGTTAATGGATGCCCGTCTCCACGGGCATGACGGATGTAAGCCCTAGTTCTTTTTAGTAAACTCCGTAAGAATCACAATCATCTGACCGTTCACTCTACCTTCAATATGCTCAGGGTTGTCTTGAACCAAACGGATATTACGCACGGGTGTACCACGTTTGGCAGTAAAACCACCACCTTTAACCACCAAGTCTTTGATAATGGTGATGCTATCCCCTGCTTCTAAAATTGCACCATTACTATCACGGTGAACGATGGCTTCTTCTGCATTGTCATCCGCCACACCAGCATCAGCCCAAGCACGCACATCATCTTCCAAATACATCATATCCAATAAATCTTGCGGCCAGCCTTCGCCTTTGAGTTGGTTCAGCATACGATAAGCCACCACTTTCACAGCGTCTACTTCGCTCCACATGCTGTCATTTAAACAACGCCAGTGATTAGCATTTACACTATCTGCATCGGTAAGCTGCGTTTTGCATGTGCTACACACATAAACCGCTGCATCAGTGCCTTCTGTTGGGCTAGATGGTACTTCATACACGCTTAAATCATCGGTTGCGCCACAAAGCTCACATACATTTCCGCTGCGTGTTTCTAAATCTTGTTCAATACTCATAATGATTATCCTTAATTTTTTTGCGTAGTCTAACGTTGAATAGGCTGATTACCACGACCAGAACCAGGCTTGGCTCGATTCGCTTTAGGCTCAAGCAAATGAATAGCCCTGCCTCGCAATACCAATTCTTGACCACAGCCTTTGCACATTCCACCCAGACCTGAAAATGGGAAAAGCTTATGTTTTCCACAGCTTGGACATTTACCTTGTTTGGCTTTAAAAGGTAAAACCAATAGACAACCAGCAATAAAAACACTGCTGACAATGCCGGTCAGTGGCATGGCAAAGATAAGCAGGATACTACCACCCCAAAGTGGCAGTGAATAAAGCAAAATACGCAATGGCGCAGGTTTTGCAGGGCTTGTGGCTAATGTCTTTTGCATGATGGCGCATAGTGCAGAAACAAAAACACCGCGCAAGTCATAAACTTACGCGGTGTGTTATAAATAATAAACCAGTTCGGTTTAGTCTTTAAAATCCAAAGCTTTACCTGTTGGACGAGGCAATACAGGGAACGTCACTTGTGGTGCTTCACCAGTTAATGTTTCCAAGAATGCTACAATATCGGATACATCATGCTTAGAAAGCTTGATGCCCAATTGTACTTTTGCCATAGTTTTAACGGCTTCTTCCAAAGTTGCAGCCGAACCATCATGGAAATAAGGCGCAGTCATCGCCACATTACGCCATGATTGAACACGGAACACATGATCATCTTCAGCTTTGCCTGTTACCGATTTTAAACCAGTATCTTTACCATATTGGAATTCAACAAATGCATTATTCGTGAACAACGCACCTGAATGGCAAGAAGTACAACCAATATCTGCTACTTTTTTCATGCCACGTTTTGCAGCTTTAGAAATATCACCTTTACCTTCTACAAACTTATCAAAAGGAGCGTTGGGTGTAAGCAAGGTGCGCTCAAAGGCTGCAATGGCTTTTGCCATATTGTCATAGTTCAATGCGTGTTTACCAAACACCGCATCAAATAAAGGTGTATAACCAGCATCTTTTAAACGCGTTACCACAGCTTCTTCACTATCTGCAGCCATTTCTACTGGGTTTAATGGCGGGCCTTTGGCTTGGTCTTCAAGCAATGGTGCACGACCATCCCAGAATTGTTTACTCCAAAATGCTGAGTTCAACACCGTTGGTGCATTACGTCCACCACGATTCCATTGATGACCAATGGAGAACTTTTGATTATCCACACCCCAAGTACCAAGGTTATGACATGAGTTGCATGAAAACTGACCACTTTTAGATAATGCTGGGTCAAAATAAAGTTTTTTGCCCAACTCTACCTTTGCTGCACTCATAGGGTTATCCGCGGGTACGGGCACTTGCGTTGGTAATACTCCCATACCTTCTGGAATATCAGCGGCAACTGCGTTGCCCAATCCCAAGAAAGATAATGATACCAATAAGACTAACTTCTTCATTTCTATCTCCTTTATTATGAAATAACTGCCAACTTTAACTGACATTATCATCAATGATGCGCATTATAGCCTTGTATAAAAAACAATAAAATTGATTGTTTATATGTTTACCATTGATTTTATAAATGAATATATCATTATGCACTGATGCAATATCCAAGCACCAAACAACTTCAATTCATCGTCATGCTGGATGAATACAAACATTTTGGTCAAGCTGCCAAAGCCTGCCACATCTCACAATCTGCATTTAGCATTGCTATCAAAGCATTGGAAAACAAGCTGGATGTGCAGCTTGTGGATAGAACCAATAAACAAATTGTATTCACTGATATTGGTTCATCCATTGTTCGCCAAGCAAGGCTTTGCTTATCAGAATTAGACACCTTGGTTGAATTGGCTAAAGGAACGCATGAACCACTAAGCGGAAAAATAACCTTGGGCGTTATTCCTAGCATTGCACCATTTGTGTTGCCTACATTTGTTCCACATATCACAGAGCAACACCCGCAACTTCAATTGTATTTACGCGAAGATAAAACCCATATCGTGCATGAAGAGTTATTATCAGGGAAGTTAGATGTGGTGCTGCTCGCATTACCCTTTAAGCTTGAAGGTGTAGAAACCATCACCTTATTTGACGACCCTTTTTTATTGGCATACCACAAACATTCCAAATGGTTTAAAGATGAAAACAAGAAGTTTAATATCAATAACTTACCTAAGGAAAGTTTGTTGTTGCTTGATGATGGGCATTGCCTTCGTGACCATGCTTTAGAAGCTTGCCATTTACGCTCACTCGACCAAATTAGCCGTTTTGCTGCCACCAGCTTACAAACACTTTTACAAATGGTTGCATCGGATTTAGGCGTAACCTTTATACCTGAAATGGCAAAAGATTCATTGATGGTTAAAGATTCACATATTTCCCTGCTTGAACTCCCCAAAACCATGCATAGGCAAATTGGACTGGCTTGGCGTAAAGGTTCATCCAGAGCTGAAGAATTTAAAATGCTGGGTAATATTTTAAAACAGATGCATGATAACCCTACTTTTAAAAACATAGATTCTTAACCCCTAGCCGCTAAACTTGCCCTACTTTTGATAAGAGGTATTTCTATGAGCGTTTCTATCGGCACAGCTTTAACAGCAACAGCAAGCAAAGTGATGTTGCTGGGTTCAGGTGAACTTGGCAAAGAAGTTGCCATTGAGCTGCAACGTTTGGGTGTTGAGACCATTGCTGTAGATAGTTATGCCCATGCACCTGCCATGCAGGTAGCACACCGCTCGCATGTGTTGAATATGTTGGATGGCGATGCACTTAGAGCCCTGATTGAACAGGAAAAGCCTGATTTGATTGTACCCGAAGTGGAAGCGATTGCTACGGATACTCTGGCAGCTTTAGAACATGAAGGTTTTAACATCATCCCCACAGCCCGAGCCACACAATTAACCATGAACCGTGAAGGCATTCGCCGTTTGGCTGCTGAAGATCTGGGTTTAACCACTTCTCCTTATCAATTTGCTGATAGCTTTGATGCTTTTTCCAAAGCCGTTACTGAAATTGGTACACCATGTGTGGTCAAACCCATTATGAGTTCATCAGGTAAAGGGCAATCGGTGATTAAAGGTGAATCAGACATTCAACAAGCATGGGATTATGCCCAAGCAGGTGGGCGAGCGGGCAAAGGCAAAGTAATTGTGGAAGGCTTTGTGGATTTTGATTATGAAATCACACTTTTAACCATTCGCCACCGTGTTGGAACATCCTTTTGCGAACCAATTGGTCATTTGCAAGTTGATGGCGATTATCGGGAATCGTGGCAGCCCCAAGCCATGTCTATTCAAGCATTAGAAGCGGCTAAACATATCGCAGAACAAGTCACCCAAGCGTTGGGTGGTTATGGTTTATTTGGTGTAGAATTGTTTATCAAAGGGGATGAAGCCATATTCAGCGAAGTCTCCCCTCGCCCGCATGACACAGGATTAGTGACACTAATTTCACAAGACTTATCTGAATTTGCACTACATGTTCGTGCTATTTTAGGTTTGCCTATTCCCAATATTACGCAACATGGTTTTGCTGCATCTTGCCCTATTGTGGTTGAAGGTGATTCCACGCAAGTATCTTTTGGTAATTTAGAACAAGCCCTTGGCGAGCCCGATACACAAATGCGTATTTTTGGCAAACCAGAAGTACATGGTAAACGTCGTATGGCAGTCATGCTTGCACGAGGTAGCAGCGAAAAAGAAGCCAGAGATAAAGCAAAAATGGCGGCTTCTAAGGTTAAAATTACACTTTAAATGTTTATTCGCATTGATAATTTCCCTATTGGTTTAAACGATAGCGACCAAACCATTGCTAGCAACCTTTGTGCTGCCATTGCCATTCAAGGTGAACAATTACTTGGCTGGAATATTGTCCGCAAAGCTATTGATGCCCGTAAACGCAGTGATGTTCACTTTGTGTGCAGTGTAGAGTGTACACTTGCTTCGGGCAGTAAGCCCAAAACATCCCCACAGATTCAAATCAATGTGCCTTCACGTTTAGACATTGAAAAGCCTGATAGCTTGATAGCCCCACAAAATGGCAAGCAAAATAACGATGAACATGTGATTGTGGTGGGTGCTGGACCTGCTGGTCTTTTTGCAGCGCTTGCCCTGATTGAGGCAGGCAAGCAAGTCACCTTATTAGAACGTGGTAAACCTGTGGAAACACGTATGAAAGATATTGGGCGATTGAGAAGCCGAGGCGAGTTAAACCCTGAAAGCAATGTATGTTTTGGTGAAGGTGGCGCGGGTACTTATACTGATGGTAAGCTATATACCCGCATCAAACATCCTTTTGTACG
>JALUWH010000156.1 GCA_027019685.1 Ghiorsea sp.
CAGCTAACCGAAGTGCCTCAAGTTTAAACTCTTTACTGAATGATGCATATTGCCTTGTCATAACTGACCCCTAAAACTAAAATTTAGGTGTCCAGTTTATTGGGGGAAGTTCACTACCCTTTAATAAGATAAAAAAGGGTGAATTCACCAAGTTCTAGTCCCTTTGTTGGTTGCCCTTATTTTCATTTAGTCACCTAATCCCAAAATAATCATTTCTTGTCATAAGAATCAAGTGGTTAGGTTATTTGATGTGGGCTTAACGGATAAACTCAACAACTGCCCATTCTTCTTTCAGGCGAGTGCGAGCATGGCTTAAACCCTGGTCTTGGTATGCGGCAATGAGTGCTTCAACTTGGCTGTCTAAGATACCTGATAAAATCAAATGTTTTTCAACACTTGCCGCCAGTGGCTGCGCCATATCGAGCAAAGGTTGAAACAAGATATTGGCAACAACCAATTCAAATGTGCGTGTGGCTGGTGTGTCACCCAAAATAGAGCTTAAAGACACATCATTGATGTCCGCATTCACTTTACAAGCTTCCACAGAAAGTGGGTCATAATCAATACACACAATATCTTTCGCACCCATTTTACCCGCAGCGATTGCCAACAAACCAGAGCCTGCTCCCATATCCAACAAACTTTGTGGTGGTTGTTTGGTGCAATAATCTTCAATAGCTTCAAGGCATAAATAGGTGGTGGGGTGTGTGCCTGTACCAAAAGCCTGACCAGGGTCTAGCACCACATCAATGGCCCTATCGGGCAAAGCTTCGCAAAATGAAGGGCGCACGCATAAAGATTTACCGATAGGCATGGCTGTCCAATGGTCTTGCCAAGCGGTTGCCCAATCATCGCTTAAGGTAGTGATGTGAATATCTTGTTCATGAACACCCAACACTTGGGCGGCTGTTTTAAGGCGTAAGTATTGCTCTTCTTGATTATCACTGACTTCAAACCATGCCACATGGGCAGCTTCACCCGTCAATACATCGCTTTCTTCGGAGCCGCCAAGGGCATCAAAGGCTGATTTAAGTTGCGCAAAAGCATCCTCACTGATGGCTTTAAAAGGGATTCTTAGCTCCACACATGTTACATTTTGCATCCTTGACCATCCTCTATCATACTTGCGGTGGTTTTAACCTTGGAGGGTATTTTGTCCAATCCGTCTTCTTTTCGTTTGCGTTTAGCGCAGCATGAGCGTCTTACTGATGCATCATGCGATGATGTTGTTGTTAAACTCACCTTTGAACCACTTCCTCATCAAAGTTTACCAACATTTATTACAGGACAATGTGTGCGCATGAGCCTACCCAGTCAACCTGAGCTGCCCGCATCCTATTTTGCCCTTGCATCCAGCCCCCATGATACTGCCAAATATGAATTTGTAATCAAAGGTGTTCACCCTTTATCTCATGCCTTAGTGGAACTCAACGTAGGCGCAGAAGTTGAAGTGGAAGGCCCTATGGGTAAAGGGTTTGATTTATCGGCACATCAAGGGAAAAATATCATTCTGATGGGTGTTGGCACAGGCATTGCACCCTTGCGTAGCGTTTGGCTGGATATGATTGAACACCGTGAAAATTATGGCACTGTGGCTATTTATGCAGGTTTTTTGAGTGCTATGCATCATTTGTTAACCGATGAATTACAAAGCCTTGCTGAACATGATATTCAGGTCAGCATTTCTTTGGCAACAGGGCATGATGATTGGCATGGACCTGTAGGTTATGTGCAACATGCACTACAAGCAGATGCGCCAAACCCTGAGAATACGGTGGTGTGTTTGGCTGGTATGAATGTGATGGTGGACGCATGCACCGAAACATTGTTAGAATTGGGTTTTAATGAACAACAAATCTTGCTCAATTTCTGAGGTTACACTACCTCTTCTCGCACTCGACATTGGCGGGAAACGCATTGGTGTTGCTGTTTCCGACCGTTTAGGTTTTTCTTGTCGTGGTATCACATGTTTATTCCGCAACGACCAAGGCTGGCCACGCCAAGTGAATAAATTGGTTGCTGAATATGGTATCAAAGCCTTGGTGGTTGGTTTACCAAAAA
>JALUWH010000157.1 GCA_027019685.1 Ghiorsea sp.
CAAACAATAAGCCCAGCTTACTTGCGTTTTTTGATAGGGTCGTTTACTTTGACCCTATATCATTTAAAGTGTATGGGTTTGAAGAGGGAGTAGAGCATGACAAAATCTGAACTTATTGATGCAGTATCAGCTGCCAATCAAGATATTACTCGGAAAGAAGCTGAAGTTGTGGTGGGCACTGTTTTTTCTGCGATTTCTGAGGAGCTATCGCAAGGAGGACGCGTTGAATTGCGTGGTTTTGGTAGCTTTAGCATCAAGAACCGTGATTCTCGCACAGGTCGCAATCCTAAAACTGGAGAGTCTGTCTTTGTACCTGCCAAAGCAGTACCACATTTTAAACCGGGTAAAGAATTAAGGGAACGTGTTGACCATAAGTAGTTTGACTTTTCAAGGGGAAAGTTAAGATGAATTGGATTAATATTAGTGTCGGTATAGCACTGGCGCTTTTTACGGTGACTTTTGCCTTTGAAAATATGATGCCTGTGCATTTATCATTCTTGAACTTTGAATCAGATGAGATGCCCTTGTTTTTGCCTGTAGTCATGTCCTTTTTATTGGGTTTTGCCAGTGGTTTATTAGCGCTTAGTTTCTCACGCCGTAAACACAAAAAAGAAATCAAATACCTTCGCAAAGAAAATGCTTTGCTGAATCAAGAAGTTGAGAATTTACGCAATATCCCTTTGCAAGATGACTTATGAGCAGTTTTTTACTGATTATTGTTGCTGTTTCAGCTTTGGTGATTGCAGCCCTATTATGGAAGAAAAAAGATGACTTGGACTTTACCGACCCAACGTTAGAACATGAGCTTGAAGATACGCGAGTTACACCTCTGCTTCGTGGTATCAATTACTTACTTTCCGATAAACCTGATCAAGCTCTACAAGAAATGGTACAGGTTGCCAAAATCCGCTCTGAATCTGCCGAAGTGTATATGGCATTGGGCGAAATGTTTCGTACCCAAGGTGAATATGGGCGGGCAGTGCGTATTCATCAAAACTTATTGGCGAGACCCGAAGTTTCTTTAGAGTTTCAGTTTCAAGCTTATGTATCGCTTGGGAGGGATTTTCAAGCTGGTGGTTTGTTGGATAGAGCGCTTACGCATTATGCCAAAGCCTTGGCTATACAGCCCGATCACCTTGAGTCATTACATGCTTGTTTGCGCATTCGAGAGCAAAGCAATGAATGGGATGAGGCTGAATGGCTAGTGAGCCGTTTGGAGCAAGTGGAAAATGAATCATACCATGAACATCGGGCTTACCTCAAAGTTGAAATGGCAGAAGAGGCACTGGCTAAACATGATATGGCTTTGGCTGAAGTACTATTGGATGAAGCACTTAAACTTTCAATAGGCTGTTCGCATGCGCACTTATTACGCATTGAATTATTACAAAAAGAAAATGACTTTGAGCAAGCTGTAAAACAAGCGGAATCTTTTTTATCGGATGTTAAAAAAGAGCATCATGTATTATTGCCCAAAGTATTGTTACAAAATTTAACGTTTTACAAAGAGCATGCTAAACCATTTTTATTGAACTATTGGCAAACGCATAAGGATATTGAACTGGGTGTAGCTTGGGTTGAACAAGTAGCCAAAGTTATCGATTTGCCAGCAGCTATAGCGTTACAAAAAGAATTAAACCTTTCTGATTTAAGTCTGCGTCATGAATTGCGCTTGATGGCATTGCAAGAAGGCTCCGATAACTTGCATAAACAAGCAAGAGAGTGGCGTTTATTAAGTAAAATGTTTGCTTGTAAGCAATGTGGTGTGCAGGTGCACGATATGCGTTGGCATTGCCCGAAATGTCATCACTGGGGTACCATGGAGCCACTGCAGGGTGCTTACGCTTTTGGAGAAGAACAGCATGCACAATAAAATTATGGTGGCTTTGGATGTAAACACGAAAGCTGAGGCTCTGGCGATGCGGGATACACTTGGCGAAAGTGTGGGCTGGCTAAAAGTAGGTTTACGTTTGTTTGTGGCAGAAGGTCCAAGTTTGATTGCGGATTTGAGCAAAACTCACAAGGTGTTTTTAGATCTTAAATTTCATGATATTCCCAACACTGTGGCGCAAGCCATTGAAAGCGCAGGTGGTTTAGGTGTGCACATGGTCAATGTCCATGCTGGTGGTGGTCAACCCATGCTGGAAGCTGCAAGCCAAGCTGCGAAAGCATTCCCTGATATGTTACTCATCGCTGTTACCGTTTTAACCAGTGATACTATGCCTAAAGAACAAGCGTTAAAAGTTGCACTTGAACGTGCCAAATTGGCAAAAGATGCAGGGTTGGATGGTGTGGTGTGTAGTGTGCATGAAGCGGCACAAATCAAGGAAGTATGTGGTGATGACTTTATTACGGTCACACCAGGTATTCGCTGGGGTAGCCAAGATACGCAAGATCAACAGCGGGTTGCAGACCCTAAAATGGCAGTGGATCAGGGGTCAGATTATTTGGTGATTGGTCGCCCCATTTTGCAAGCAGTGAATCCTGTGGCAGCTGCAAATGAAGCCGTTATGATGATGCAAGGTACAAGCAAGGCATGAAGGTAGGGGTTTTATTGCTGGCTGCGGGCAGTGGTAAACGATTTGGTAGTGCGATTCCTAAACAATACCTTGAAGTTGCGAGTAAACCTCTAATTATTCATACCTTAGAAAGTTTAAATCAATCCAAGCATATTGCAGTGGTGCTGCCTGTGATTGGCGATAGAGACTTATGGTATCGCGATACAGTTGCAGGATATGATTGGGATTTTGCTTTGCTTGAACCTGTTGTCGGCGGTGCGGAGCGTTCTATATCCATGCAGCGTGGACTTGCTGCATTACCTGCTGATATTGATATGGTGGCAGTTCATGATGCTGCCCGCGCCTTACCTTCGCAAACTTTATTGGATGATGTGTTGCAAACAGCCGATAAGTACGGTGCTGCTGTTCCGGGATTACCTGTACATGATACCATTAAGCGCATTGATGCGGATGGAAAAGTATTGGAAACTCCTGATAGAAATGCTTTGGTGGCTGTGCAAACCCCGCAAGTGGCAAGGCGAGATTGGTTTGTGACCGCACTTGAACAGGAAAAAGAGCGATTACATTTGCATACTGATGATGCATCGGTGTTAGAAGCAGCGGGTTTTGATGTTTATATTAGTCAAGGTGATGTGAACAATCGAAAAGTAACCACAAAACAAGATATGTTGTGGTTGCAGGAGCATTTGCAAGGAGTGTCATCATGAATATACGTGTGGGGCAGGGTTTTGATGTGCATGCCTTTGCAGAAAACCGTAAACTTATCCTTGGTGGTGTAGATATTCCATATCATTTGGGGCTTGCAGGACATTCCGATGCCGATGTGTTGATTCATGCGTTATGTGATGCTCTTTTGGGTGCGGCATGTTTGGGTGATATTGGGCACCATTTTCCCGATACCGACCCTGATTTAGAAGGCGTAGATAGCACACTTTTATTAGCTAAGGTTTTAGAAAGTATTCAAGAGTTAGATTATCATATTGGTAATATCGATGTTACTGTCATTGCACAAAAACCAAAGCTTGCCCAATATATTGAACCTATGCGCGTGCGCTTGGCAGAGGTATTAAAGTTAGATGTCACCGCTATCAATATCAAAGCTACGACCACTGAAAAATTAGGTTTTACAGGGCGTGGTGAAGGTATTGCTGCGCAAGCTGTGGTGCTGTTAAATAAACAATAGAAAAGCCTCCATATAGAGGCTTTCCCATGATTACTGATGTTTTAGAATTCCAAATAGGCGTTGGCACCAAATACCGATGTAGTATCAATTTTTTGGTATTCAGCAGCAACTTTCAAATCAGCATCTAAATCGTACTCTGCACCAAGACCCCAAGTGAAGTCTGTTGATGTTGATGATGTGTTTGTGGTGATGCCACCAGAAGTGACAGAGGCAGATGATGATGAGAATGTTAACCCTGCTAGTCCATAAACATTGAATTCTTCGACTTCCATGCTCCCTTTGTATAGCCCTGAAATTAAAAAATCGATACCGCCTGAACCCGTTGTTCCAGCAGGTAGCCCTTGAACATCTGCGTTGGTACCCGTTCCTATACGAACCTGTGCGGCGGATGCAATATCACCTGTATCAATATCCAATTCTTTTTCAGCAATCCCATAAAATAAAAAGGAATTTGATAAA
This sequence comes from Ghiorsea sp., assembly GCA_027019685.1. GTDB lineage: Bacteria > Pseudomonadota > Zetaproteobacteria > Mariprofundales > Mariprofundaceae > Ghiorsea. The sequence continues at coordinate 4,162 of JALUWH010000157.1, forward strand.
TTATTAGCGTTAGTGATGCCAATACCCGCACCATATTGTAAGTCACTGGTTAAATCACCAATAGTGTCACCAATATCATCCATGGTGTCGGCATAAGATGGTACAGTGCTAAGCAATAATGCGGCAGCAGAAGCCATAATTAATTTTTTCATGATACACTCCTTTAGAACAGTCAAAGTCATTTTAGGTGCAGGTGAGATGAAGCGCAAGCTTCGTTGTGTTTAAATGACTCACCTTAACTTCAATGCTTGGAACACTTCATCAGCATGAAAAGACGAACGCACAAGAGGACCTGAAGCCACCATGCCAAAGCCTTTTTTCTCAGCGATATATTTCAAATCGTCAAATTCTTCAGGTGTCCAATATTTCATGACGGGATGATGTGCTTCACTTGGTCGTAAATATTGACCAATGGTCAAAATATCAATGCCTGCTTCACGCATGTCATCAAGCACTTGTAATACTTCATCCTTTTCTTCACCAAGCCCGACCATGATACCTGACTTGGTGACCACAGAAGGGTCAATTTCTTTGGCGCGTTGCAACAAGCGAAGCGAAGTGAAGTAACGTGCGCCGGGGCGAATCGAGCGATACAAGCGCGGTACTGTTTCCAAATTATGGTTAAAGATGTCGGGCTTCGCATCCATAATGGTATCCAAGCATGCATTAGGTTTGCGTTGAAAATCAGGGGTTAAAATTTCAATGGTTACATTAGGTTGCCTTGCTTTTAGCTCGCGAATCACGGTGGCATAATGACCTGCACCACCATCTTTGAGGTCGTCTCTATCCACGGATGTAATCACCACATGTTTTAAGCCGATTTCAGCGACTGCTTTAGCAAGATTTACCGCTTCATTGGGGTCAACTGCGTCTGGTTTTCCCGTAGCGACATCACAAAAGGCACAAGTGCGGGTGCAGACTTTGCCCAAAATCATAAATGTTGCAGAGCCTTGTTTCCAGCAATCACCAATATTGGGGCAGGATGCTTCTTCACATACGGTGTTAAGCTTCAAGTCGCGCATCATTTTAGTAATATCTTGATACTCTTTGGACATAGGTGCACGCACTTTTAACCACTTGGGTTTGCCCGCCATAGGTTGTTCTTGTTGGGTTGTTGAGCCTATCACTTGGATGGGGATAACTTTTCTGCTCATGCTTGTGTTGCTTCCTTTTTATGTTCTACGTTTTGATTTTCTTTGGGGTCAATATCAGGGCCTAACAATACTGCAATCCATTGGGTTTTAGGGTTGGCTTCACATGCAAGCTTCACAATCATGGTCAGCGGCACGGATAACAACATACCCACAGGGCCTAAAATCCAGCCCCAAACCACCAAAGATAAAAAGACCACCAGTGTGGATAGCCCCACACCTTTACCCATATACCGTGGTTCAATGACATTACCCATGATGACATTCACAATGATATAACCCAAAGCTGTATATGCAGCACTATCCAAGCCCAATTGTACGGTTGCTAGCATCACCGCAGGCACTGCGGCAATGATTGAACCGATATTGGGTACAAAATTGAATAAAAATGCCATTAAACCCCATAATACAGGGTAGTCCACGCCTAAAAATGTTAACCAAATCGTGACGAATATACCTGTGGCAATACTAACCATACTTTTAATCACCAAATAACGATGTACAGTTTTTAAGAAGCGTTCAAAAGCATCGGTATCAGGTGCATGTTTGTCCATGACAGCCCATTTGTGTGGTAAAGCAACGGCTTCAAACAATACAAAAATCACAATTAAGAGTAATAAAAACACATTGGTCAGCGCATTGCCCAAACCACTTAACAAATTACCAACCAGTTTCATCACTGATGATGGGTCAAATGTTTCTAAAAGGTTTCCAGCGGGTATTTCTATGCCCAAGTTTGATAACCAATGTATCAATTGGGCTGTTTGACCTTGAATACGCTCTTGGTAAAAAGGTAAATTCTTTGAAAAATCGGCAACGGCAGAGCCAGCAAATAAAGAAACCAATAACCCCAATAAAACCAACGAACCTGTCACCACAAATACAGCCAGCGTAACATTCATGCCTTTATTTAAAAGGAAATACAGCGGTGGTAAACAAATGATGGCAATAAATGCGGATAATAAAATGGGTACAAATAAGGGCGCAGCCAGCTTTAAACCTGCAACGATGATAACGATGCAGGCGGTGATGAGTAAAATATGCTCACCGCGACTGACGGGGGTTGATTCTGCCACTATGGGTAGCCCTGCATTATTCAAAGTCCTTGAGGCGAGGGTCATCCAATGCCAATTCATTTTCACCTGAGGCAAAAGATAGCTTGAGCCAAGGTGTACACCCTTCGCATTCTGTACCTGCGCCTGCCGCCATGGCAGCTTCAAGTGAACCTAACTCTTTAAGCTCGGCAAAGGTTTTGTGCATACATTCGCAGCGGTTTACAATTTCATCACTCATCAAGTTGTTTCCTTGGCTGTTGGTTTATCTTTTTGGGCATACATGCCACCCGATTGGGTAAACGGTAGCTTGAGCATCCACAAAAGGGAAGATGTGGGTGTGTCGCCTTGGTATTGTTGCAAACCAATGGTCATTTTATCATGCCCTAAATCAGGCTGGGCATGATAGCTGCCAAAGATTTTATCCCAAATAGACAAATTAAAGCCATAATTACTATTGGTTTCATGTTTGAAAATAGAATGGTGTACGCGGTGCATATCGGGCGTGACAAACAGCAGACGAACCAGACTATCCACAGCTTTGGGTAACCTAATATTACCATGATTAAACATCGCCATGCCATTGAGAATCACTTCAAACAAGACCACAGCAGCTGCAGGTGCGCCCAAAGCAATCACAGCAGCAAATTTAATCAGCATGGATATTAAAATCTCAACGGGGTGAAAACGTAAACTCGTGCTCACATCAATATCACGGTCAGCATGATGCACTTGATGTAAACGCCACAATACGGGAACAACATGAAATAATCTATGTTGCCAATAAATTATCATATCCAAGATAATCACGGTCACTACAGTTGCCGCAAGCGGTGATACTTCGATATTATTGAGCAGACCATACCCTTTGTTTTCTGCCCACAGTGCCACACCAAATGCGCCTGCTGGTAAGAGTAGTTTAACCACAACAGTATCCACAGCAATCAAGCTGAAATTGTTTAACCAGCGTTTAAACTTACTCTGCTGTAATGGGCGTTTGTTTGCCACAAACTCCCACAGAATTACTATGCTAATAATGCCAAGAAAAGCATAAGTGCGTATTTCTTGGTCAGTCATCGGTGTGTAAAACCTCTTCAATGATGACCTTTCTTAATTCTTGCATACCTTCATTTTTTAAGCTGGATGTGAGTATTGGCTCAAGCATGCCACCCAAGGCATCAATCATTTCTTGTTTGCGTTTGCGTTTGGCATTGCCTTTGAGTTTATCCGACTTGGTTGCCACAGGCTGCCAACGAATACCTGATTCATTGAGCCAATCAATGAGTTGCAAATCGCTGTCTTTAGGGCCATGCCTGAAATCGAGAAGAACCAATACAAGTTGGGCTACTTTGGGGCTTTTGAGATAATTCTCAATCAACCCCGCCCATTTGTATTTTTCGACCTTAGAAGCGCGGGCATAACCATAACCAGGTAAATCCACAACCAAGATTTTTTCATCCACTTCAAACAGGTTTAAAAGGCGGGTGCAACCAGGGTTCTTGGAGGTTTTTACCAAACCTTTTCGCCCAAATAAGGTGTTTAATAATGAGGATTTACCTACATTGGAGTGCCCAGCAACGGCGACTTGCGGTAAGTGCGTATCAGGGAACTGTTTTGCATCAGCTACAGAGAGCTGAAATTTGGTGTTTTGCCAGTGTACAGAAGTTGTCATGCGGCATAAGCTGCATGGCTTGGCTGCAATGTTCAAATTGTATTATCGACAAAGCTCGTTTGAAAGCATATTGTTGCCCAAAATTTAGGCAAAGCCCGTTTTTTAGCCATATTCCTGCAAGAGAGATTTATGACCCAAGCACCAAGCCATACTTTTTCCAAACCTGTCCCACCTTCCCCTGTTTTGTCAGGCTTTAAGCTGGGCAAGTTTGACATTAACCCACCCATTGCTTTGGCACCCATGGCAGGCATCACCGATTTACCTTTTCGCCGTATTTGTAGGCGGTTTGGTATTGGTTTAACCGTGACTGAAATGATTGCATCGCGTGCTGTAGAGCAGGGTAGGGAACGCACTGAACGCATGGCAGAGCTGGATAAAGATGAAAGCCCTGTTTCCATTCAAATTGCAGGCTCCGATTCCAAATTTGTGGTGGATGCAGCCAAGTGGGCAGTAGATCATGGTGCAGATTTTGTGGACATCAATATGGGGTGTCCTGTGAAAAAAGTGGTCAAACAAGTGGCGGGTTCTGCCATGTTGCGGGATGAAGCTTTGGTTGCGCGAGTGATTGATGCGGTGGTCAAAGCCGTGGATATTCCTGTTACCCTAAAAATTCGTACAGGTTGGGATAGTGAAAGCAAAAATGTAGAAAACATTGCGCGAATTGCTGAAGATAATGGTATTCAAATGTTGACTGTGCATGGGCGCACAAGAGCGCAGATGTTTAATGGTAAAGCATCATGGGAAGATATTGGCTTAGCCAAACAAGCTGTATCGATTCCTGTGATTGGCAATGGTGATATTATTGATGGTGAATCGGCTTTAGAGATGATTCGTCAATCAGGCTGTGATGGGGTGATGGTTGGGCGTGCGGTGCAAGGCAACCCTTGGGTGCTTGGTGAAGTGCATGCAGCGATTATGGGTTTGCCCAAGCCTGAAAAACCAAGTGCTGAAGAAGTATGGGCTGTGGTGCATGAACATATGCTTCATCTTGCTGATTTTCATGGTGTGAAACGTGCATCCAAATTGGTGCGTAAACATGTGCCTTGGTATTCTAAGGGGCACAGAGGTTCGGCTGAATTTCGTTCATCTTTCCAAAAAGTATTTGAATGGGATAAACAAATCGAAGCAGCAAAAGCATATTTTTTATCCGATATTCATGATGAAGAAGCCATGAGTGTGGTGCGTGATTTTGCAGCCTGATATTGTGCAGTCTGATACTTTACACTCTAAGGCTGAAGTGACGGCTCTTTTCTCAGATTTGCCTGTATGTTGTTTGCTGTTGGATAAAGAAGGTCATATTTTTAGTGCCAACATCTTGGCGCAAGAACATTTAAATGTTTCTGAAAAACGCATGTTACACAAAAACTTGGCAACATTTATCGCGCCTGAAGATGAATTGCAGCGTTTATTGGCGCATGCCACCCATGCCGAAACGGTATCCTCAGATGCTTTTTATACGGTTGCGGGTCATAAACCTTATACATTGTATTTTTCACAGCAGGCTGATGGTTATATTTCCGTGGTGATGATTGCAGAAGGCAATAGGCTGGAAGCTGAAATGCAAAATCGGCGACATGAAGTGGCAGAAGCTGTTTCGCGCATTGCTTTAGAGCGGGCGCATGAGATTAAAAATCCTTTGGCTGCATTGCGTGGGGCAACGCAGTTACTGAGTGAGCAAGTTGATGGTGATGCTTTGGAAATCGTGGAACGTATGCTTGCCGATGTGGATAGAATCAAAGAGCGCGTGGATAGTTTCTTGCAAGTAGGGCCAAGAGCCAATGTGAAGATGACATTGGTCAATATTCATGTGTTGATTGATGAAGTCAGTCAAAGTGATACGGCTGTGAAATTACAGCGTTCGTTTGACCCCAGTATTCCGCCGATTATGTGCCATGAGCGTAGGTTTCGCCAAGCCATTGAAAACCTCTGGAGCAATGCGGTGGAAGCAGGTTCAGATTTAGTGATTTGGGAAACACGGATTGAACATGGTGTGGTGCTCACAGGGCATAAAGGCACAGTTTTATCGATTAAAATCATCAGTAATGGTGCGGAGATTCCTGCGCATATTCGAGATAAAATGTTTGAACCTTATGTCACAGGTAAAGCACGGGGTAATGGTTTGGGTTTAAGCATTGTGCAGCAGGTGGTACAGGAGCATGGGGGTAAGGTTGAGGTGCAAAGTGAATTGATGCGCACCTCCTTTACCATGTATCTGCCGCTTCGTACGGAGGAGTAGAGGGTAAGCATGTTAAAGGCATTAATTGTAGATGATGATGATGGCATTCGCTGGGTATTAAGCAGGGTGCTTAAAGAGCAAGGTTTTGAAGTGGTAGAAGCTCCCGATTTGGCAACTGCACATCAAGCCATTGCCGCAGATAAGTTTGCGATTATCTTTTTGGATGTGTTTTTACCCGATGGTAATGGCATGCAAGTTTTGGAGTCGGGTGCATTTGATGCACCTGTGATTATGTTGACGGCAGAAACCACTTTTGACCATGCCGTTGAAGCCTATCGGGCTGGTGCTATGGAATATTTGCCCAAACCTTTTGATTTGGATGAAGTGCGTGAGCTTGTTGAGCGGGTTAAACCCAAAGCAAGCGTAAAAAAACGACAGAAGAAACAAGTGGAAAGCGAAGCTACAGCGCAAGCAGTGCAACATCAGCCTATTTTGGGTAAAAGCCCAGCTATGCAGCAGTTGTTTCGCATGATTGGGCGTGTGGCAGCATCGGATATGACGGTGCTCATCACTGGTGAGTCGGGCACAGGTAAAGAATTGGTGGCGCAAGAATTGCACAAACAAAGCCCAAGAGCCGACCAAGCCTTTGTTGCTATCAACACTGCAGCAATTCCCGCTGAATTATTGGAAGCAGAGCTTTTTGGGCATGAAAAAGGTGCATTTACAGGCGCAGATAAAGCCAGAGCAGGGCATTTTGAAGAAGCGGATGGTGGTACGTTGTTCTTGGATGAAATTGGTGATATGCCATTGGCTTTGCAAGCCAAGATGTTGCGTGTGTTAGAGACAGGGGAAGTGCAACGCGTGGGTAGTACCAAAACCAAGCGAGTGAATGTGCGTTTATTGGCAGCTACACATCAGTTTTTACAAGATAAGATTCAAAAAGGTCAATTTCGAGAGGATTTGTATTACCGCTTAAATGTGATTCCTGTGCATATTCCACCACTTCGCGAGCGCAAGGATGATATTCCAGAGCTTGCAGCGGCACTATTGGCATCTGCTGCCGAAGAATTGCATATCACTGCCCCTATTTTGATGGATGATGCCATTGGATTGTTACAACGCTTTGATTGGCAGGGCAATGTGCGTGAGCTTAAAAATGTGATGCGCCGTCTTGCCGTGCTTACTCCAGGTGCAAGCATCACCATGACTGATGTGGCACTTGCTTTGGGTAATGATGAAGGCAATAAAACTGAGCCTGAAACATTGGCAGGTGCAGTAGAGCGTTGCATCAAGCGATATATGGACCAATTGGGTTATGAAGATGCACAAGGTTTGCACAGGCATGTGTTGGAGCAGGTCGAGCCACCTTTATTGCATCTTGCTTTGGAAAAGTCTGAGGGTAATCAGTTAAGGGTCGCGGATATGTTGGGTTTGAATCGCAACACAGTGCGTAAAATGCTCAAACACTACGACATCGACCCAAGCTACTACAAACGCTAAAAGATATTTTACCACGAAGAGCACGAAGTACACGAAGGGAAGAATAAAATAAAAAGTCATAGCAGTCTGGCTTAAGAAGTGTCTCTAAGCTTTTTGTGAAAATGTGATTGATTTCTAGT